>JAAYHO010000496.1 GCA_012735335.1 Gammaproteobacteria bacterium | reverse complement strand
GATGAGACGGTGCTGATCCAGGGGCACGCCATTCGATTTGCCACTGTGGATTTGACGACAACTCCTGCGGACATCCGAGCGCAGCTACTTCGGTTCTGTGTGCCAGGCCATACAAATCAGAAAGAATCGTGAATTGGCAGAGTCAAATTGATGCTTGAGCAGCAGGCTCTGGAAGGTTTTGGGTGCAGAGGGCAGTACTCAAAGCTCGACGGCTTTTTGATGGAGCAAAAAACCGTGGACACATAACGGACACAGAATGGACACAGAGCGATTTTGAGCAGTTTTTTCGCTCTCAGGGCAGATGTCATTCCAGCAAGGAATGAGAGTCAGGAAATGAAGCAAACGAAGGTACAGGAGGACGATGCAGTAGGGCTGAGACAGGTCGCTTGGGTTGGGTAAGTTGCTGAATTTAAAGGATAAATGGCGCACCCGACAGGATTCGAACCTGTGACCCCCGCCTTCGGAGGGCGGTACTCTATCCAGCTGAGCTACGGGTGCGTGAGCGCGGTATGATACCTATAGAAGGGCTTTGCGTCCATGGTTTCGCTAAAAGCGGCAAGCCGGGCCGGCGTCAGGGCGCCGGGCTTGGTTGAGAATGGCTCGCTACACGCCTGACACCGTGCTCTTCAGGTCTGTGACATGCCCATGAGTCCATGACTCAGGCTGGCGACCCGGTCAAAACCGGTTTCCTGCAGAATGGTCACCGCCAATGCCGAGCGGCGGCCTGAGCGGCACAGGGTAACCACCGGCATGTCGCTGGGCACTTCCGCCGTACGCTCACGCAGTTGGTCGAGAGGAATATGGATATCCACCAGCTTGCTGGAGAGACTGCAGTCGGTCGCTTCTTCACTCAAGCGGACATCCAGCACGGTGACTCGGTCCAGGTGCTGCTGTAGCCAATCGGCATCGATCTCCGGCACGCCGCCGTAGGTCATGCGGATGTCTGCCCAGTCGGGAACGGCAGGGACTTTGCCATCCTCCGGGCAGCCGCTGCGCATGTTGGCCGGTACCGCTTCGTCAATCAGCTTCGGATGGGGCAGGCGCATGGCGCGCATGAACTCGATGAAGTCAGTCTCGCTCGCTCCATTGCCCACTCGCACGTTGAAGGCCTTTTCTTCACCGATGCTGCTCACGGTGCGGCCTTGGTAATCGTGGCCAGGATAGACCAGGCAGGTATCCGGTAGCATGAACAGCTTCTGGGTAAGGGAGTGATACAGCTTCTCGGCACTGCCCTGCTGGAAGTCACTGCGGCCACAGCCGCGGATCAGCAGCGCATCACCGGTGAACACCATTGATGGGTCATCCAGCCTGTAGCTCATGCAGCCGTTGGTGTGCCCGGGGGTGGCAATGGCAAGCAGGGAGATGCCGGCGACGCCGAAGCTCTGACCATCATCCAATGGCTGGTCAACATGCTCAGCGCCTATGGCCCTGGCTGAGGCAATGCGGCATCCGGTTTTCTGCTTCAGCAGCCAGGCCGCAGTGACATGGTCGGCGTGGGCATGGGTGTCGGCCACCAAGACCAGTTTCAGCCCAAGTTCGTTGATCAATGCCAGGTCGCGTCCCGCCTGGCTGAATACCGGGTCAATCAGCAGCGCTTCACGATGTTCTTCATCAGCGAGCAGATAGGTGTAGGTGGATGAAGTGGTATCGAACAGTTGCCGGAAAATCATCTTGTATCCTCGCTGAAGCTGAATATGCCGGTATGCAGGCTGACTTCGATCACCCCGTGCTCCAATTCCCGGCACAGCAGCAGTTCGCAGCCGGGAAATTCCCCAGCCAGTTTCTCTGCATCGAGCAGGATATCGGGATCCTTCGGGCCACCGGTGTTGCGCGAGAGCCGGGCCTGGCTGAGTACCGGTCCGGTCAATATCTGTGCATGCTCGGCCAGGAACAGCTTGGGTTGGGTGCCATAGACGAACTCATCACTGGCGTAGCGTTG
This sequence comes from Gammaproteobacteria bacterium, assembly GCA_012735335.1. Classification (GTDB taxonomy): domain Bacteria; phylum Pseudomonadota; class Gammaproteobacteria; order Pseudomonadales; family Pseudomonadaceae; genus Halopseudomonas. The sequence goes on along the minus strand of JAAYHO010000496.1, from coordinate 1,897 downwards.
ATCCCACATATGCCTACTCCGATGGGTGGTGATGGCCGGCGCGACGCAGCGCCTGCGCCCAGCCGGCAATGCTGTACAGCATCAGGGTAGTGCCGACCAGTCCCAGACCGAAAATCAGCCCGATCAGCAGCCAGTCCGCCGGGCCACCGGCATCGGTAAAGCCGGAGGAGGACACCTTGGCCATCAGTACCAGCGCCAGTCCGCCGCCGGCCAACCCTGCTGCCTGACTCCAGAGCATGCGGCTGGCGACGATGTGGCGCTCGCGCAGCAGCAGGACGATAAAGGCCAGCGGAGTGATCAGGCTGATGGCGACCAGCAATATCAGCAGCGGCAAGCCGAGCATTTCGATAAACACCGCCAGCAGTACAAGGGGATCGAGTTCACTCATGACAGTCTCTCCATGGTCATCAGGCGCGGCCGCGCAGCATGCTGATATAGGTGGGCTTGAGCCCCATGGTCTTCATTACCCAGCTGACCCATAGCTCTTCCAGCGGGGCGATGAGGCCGGGGAAGGAGGGCATCAGGTTGTTCTCGTAATCGAACTCCACCAGCATCGCCTGGCCCAGCCGGGTGATCAGCGGACAGGAGGTATATCCGGTATACAGCGCATCAGTGGGCTTGTCGCTGATGTCCGCCAGCAGGTGTTCGATGGCCACCGGCACTTGCCATTTGACGCTGGCGGCGGTCTTGCCTTTGGGAACCCCGGCAATATCGCCGATGCCGAATACGTTGGGGTAGCGTACATGGCGCAGGGTGCCGCGATCGACCTCCAACCAGCCCTCATTGGCCCAGGCGCCGGTCGGCCAGGGTAGCGGGCTGTTGCGCACCACGTCCGGGGCTTTCATCGGCGGGATGACGTTGATGAAGTCATATTCCTGCTGCACCTTACCCTGCGGGCTGCTGAAGGTGGCAATGCGCCGGTCCAGATCAATGGCCTGCAGGGTGCGGTCGTAATTCATCTGAATGTTGCGCTCGCGGTACAGCATGCGCACCTTTTCCGAGACGATAGGCACGCTGAACAGCGCCTGGTTGTTGGAGTTGTAGATCACCTGCGAATGGGCGCGGGTGCCGCGCCGGGTCAGGTAGTCCTCGACGATGAAGGTGTATTTCAGCGGCGCGCCGGCACACTTCATCTCGGTATCCGGGCGCTGGAGCACCGCCACCCCGCCACGGTCGGCAAACCGCGACATTTCCAGCCAGGTGGCATGCGCACCCTGTGGGCTGTGATAGATACTGCCCATGCCGTTGCTGCCGATGCGGCTGACATCCATACCGTCGATTGCGGCGTAATCGAGCTCCATGCCACAGGCGACGAACAGAAAATCATAGTCCAGACGGGTAGCCGATTCAGTCGTGACCCGGTTGTTTTCCGGATCAATTTCGGCAACGCGCTCGACTACCAGCCTGACCCCGTCGGGGACATAATCAGCGGTGCTTGACACTGGGTAATCCGCCGATTTGATGCCGGCAGCCACCAGCGTGAAACCGGGTTGATAGAGGTGTGCCCGACGGGCGTCGAGCATTGTGATAGCGGCGCCGTCGAGGCGGGTGGCCAGCCGCGAGGCCAGCGCCAGGCCGGCGGCACCGGCACCAACGATGACAATACGTGCTGACGTCCTGAGTTTCTGTGGTGCCGCTGTGGCGGCAGCTGCTGGCAGCAGCAGAGCGCCGCTGCTGAGTGCACTCAGCTTCAGGAATCTGCGTCGAGTCAAGAGGTTGTTGTCGTTACCCATGGCTGTGGTTCTCCCTGCGTCCGAGCCAGGCGTATCTGCCTTTGGTATTAGGTTTTTCTACATCCAGGGTGTAATGCGGTTGCCTGGGCTGTGCGCTTGTCTTGTTTATTATAATAGACTAAATTAGCAGAGACTTAATTTAGTGGCAATGTAGTGCGGTAAGG
>JAAYHO010000495.1 GCA_012735335.1 Gammaproteobacteria bacterium | reverse complement strand
CAGGCGTTCGCGCAACAGCAGGGCGCTGTACTCGCCTGCCAGTACCAGATCAGGTTGCAGCTCAACCACCTGTTCCAGAGTGCCGTCGTGGGTTGGCCAGCCGTCCTCGATCCATTGAATCGGATAACGCTTGTGCATGGGCGACAGTGCCGCCACCTGTGCCGGATCGGCGTGGTGGGCGAGGATCCAGTCCATGCACAGGTCGAGGGAGACAATACGCGCTGGCGTGCCAGGAGCCGCCAGCGCAGGGAAAGTGGTCGCCAGAAGGATGGCGGACAGGCAGAGCAGCCCCCGGTGCAGCCAGTCCCTGAATCCGATCAGGGACTGGCTGCTTTCAGCATTGGATTGGTGGCTGTCAAGGCTGCTCATTCAGATTCAGAAATTGGGTGTCCAGGTTACGCCGACCATCGCTGCGAAGGGCATTTCCTGATAACCATAATCCTGTCCGTTGTGGTTGTAATTAAGCCGGCTGTAATCCTTGTCCAGCACGTTGGCCAGCTTGAGGTCGAAGCCCAGCTCATCGTTGGCCTGCCAGTTGGCGCGCAAATCCAGTACACCATAGCCCGGCAACTCGGTGTTGTTAGCGCCGTCAGCATAGCTGTTGCTGGCTGCGGCGAAAGTGGCGCCCACACCAAATGCACCGAACTGCCGATCCAGATTGAACGTCACGGTGCGCTTGGCGCGGTTGGGCAGGACGTTGCCGGTGCCGCGGTTGCGGGGGTCGATGATGCTCAGTCCCAGCTCGCCATGCCAGCCGAACAGTTGCTGCTTCAGGGTGGCTTCAAAGCCGTTGACCCGCGCATTGTCCACGTTGTCCATGGTACCGATCCAGGTAGTTGGATCGCTGACATAGACGATCAGGTCGCGGAAGTCGGTGCGGTACAGCGAGGCTTCCAGCTCGGTGGTGGCGGTAAGCTGACTGCGCCATTGCAGTTCATAGCTGCGGGATTTTTCCGGGCTGAGATCGGGGTTGCCACCATAGGAACCGTCAAAGGGCCAGTACAGGTCGGCAAAGGTGGGCACGCGGAAGCCTTCGGCATAGGACAGGATCAGCTTGTTATCGGCGTTGACCTGATAACTCAGGGCGCCGTTAAAGGTGTTTTCACTGCCGAATTGCTGGTTGTCATCGTGGCGTACGCCCAGCTCGGTGCCAAAGCGCTCACCCTGATAACTGTGCTGGATGAAGGCCGCCTTGTTGTCGCGGTTGCTGACAGCGAAGTCATTGCTGCTGCGCACCTTGTCGTTCAGGTAGTCCAGCCCCAGACGCAGGCTGTGACCGTTACCCAGAGTCAGGGTGTTAAGCCAGTTCGCGGAGTCCCGGTAGGTATTGTTCACCGTGCTGCCAGGGAACAGCTTATCGAAGTTTTCCTGTTTGTCTTCGCTGTGACCCAGCTCGATGCGACTGCTCCAGATGTCATTGATCGTGCCATCCAGCCACACCGTGCTGGTGCTGAGCGCGTATTCGTCATAGGGTTTGGCGGGAAATGGTCCGCCCCAAGGAAAATCTGTTTCGTAGCGACCGAAGGGGTTGTCGTACTCGGTCTTGCCGCGTTGATCCAGCACGGTGAAGCCCGCTTCCAGCTGATCGCTGAAACGGTGGCTCAGGCTCAGTGCGAGTGAGCGGTTCCGGTAGGCGTCATCATCCGCATCAGCAGCGTAAGAGGTGCGGGTGCGGTCGATGCCAGCGGTTTCTTCCAGCCCCGCTGTCAGGCTGAAGCGGGTACGCTCATTACCGCCAGACAGCCCGAGAGTGCGCTCGAAGGTGCTGTCGCTACCAGCGGCCAGCCGTACGTAAGGGCGCAGTCCCTCTCCATCACCCCGGCGGGTAAAGATCTGGACTACCCCGCCCATGGCGTCGGCACCGTGAATGGCTGAGCGCGAACCACGCAGTACTTCTATACGTTCGATCTGATCGACGCTGAGAAACTGCAATGCGGCGCTGCCCATGGTGGCGGAACCTGCGCGAACACCATCGATAAGCACCAGGGTCTGATTGGTATTGCTGCCGCGAATATAGAGGCCGAAGTT
>JAAYHO010000494.1 GCA_012735335.1 Gammaproteobacteria bacterium | reverse complement strand
GTAATGCAAATTGTGACGGTGTCGTGCTGATGCAGGTCAAAAGTTGCTCGGCATGATGGCATTCCGACCAACAGGGGTTGGACTGATAAATGCGCTGGTCTATTCTGACTGCTCGTGTTCAGGGAACGAGCCGACCTCCGTGTCGAACGTCATGCCGCCCCTTGATAACTCAGCACTCACCCATCTTTGACAGGAGCGTCCTGATGTCCGGCATGGCTTCCCATGGCAACACCAACCTGGTAGCTGAACAGCTGAAGCGCGGCATTGCCCGGCACCAGCTCAAGGCTTACCTGAATGTGTACAACAGCTATTCCGGCCAGTTCATGGGCAGCATGGGCAATGTGTCCTGCCATGGCTTCATGCTGATCAGTCCTCACCCGGTGCTGCTCGACGAAGAGTACGAGATGCAGCTGCACCTGCCGCCGCTGGGTGGAGAGGGGGAGACCATTGTGGTTTTCCGGGCTGTCAGCCGCTGGTGTCGCCCCGATCTGACCCCGGGGCATTACGACGTGGGTTTCAGCATTTCCGACAATCAGCAGATCTTCGCTGGCCTGTCGATCGCCCTCAAACGCTATTTTTCTTTCATGCATCAGGTGGATGCCTGATGTAGTCCGGCTCGTACCGGGTTACCCTGCTCCCGGATTCGGCAAGCGAGGGGGACCCTGATGAGCAAAAGTATTTTCTGGTATGACTTCGAGGCGACCGGGATCGACCCGCGCCGGGATCGTCCGCTGCAGGTGGCCGGTGTGCGCACCGATGAGTCACTGCAGGAGATCGGCGAGCCCCTGTGTCTGGACTGCCGCCTCGCCGAGGACATCCTGCCCCATCCCATGGCCTGCCTGATCACCGGCATCGAGCCGGCGCGGATGCAGCGCGGACTGCCGGAGGCGCAGTTCATGCACCTGCTGCATGAACAGATGGCGGTACCGGGCACCTGCAGCGCCGGCTACAACAGCCTGCGCTATGACGACGAGATGACCCGCTTCTCGCTGTTTCGCAACTATTTCGACCCCTATGCCCGGGAGTGGCAGGGCGGCAACAGCCGCTGGGACCTGCTGGATGCCCTGCGCACCGCCCATGCCCTGCGCCCTGAGGGCATTGAATGGCCGCAGCAGGAAGGTTTTACCAGCCTGCGTCTGGAGCTGCTCACCGCCGCCAACGGCATCGACCACGGCCAGGCCCACGATGCCCTGGCCGACGTGCGTGCCACCATCGCCATGGCCCGGCTGCTGAAGCAAGCTCAGCCCAGGCTGTACGACTACCTCTATCAGTTGCGCAGCAAGCACCAGGTCAGTGCTCTGGTCGACCTGCAGAACCCGGTGCCGCTGGTGCATGTATCCGGGCGCTTCGGCCGCGAACGCAGCGGCCTGGCAGTGGTGTTGCCACTGGGCTGGCACCCGAAGAACCGCAATGCGCTGATTGTCTGGGATCTGGCGGTGGATCCGCTGCAGTTGCAGGACCTGTCCGCTGACCAGTTGCGCCAGCGGCTGTACACCCGCAACGAAGATCTGCAGCCCGGCGAGCAACGTCCGGGACTGAAACTGGTGCATATCAACAAATGTCCGGTGCTGGCGACGATCAAGGTGCTGCGGGCGCCGGATATCGAGCGGCTGCAACTGGATATGCCGCTGCTGCTGGAGCGCGCCGGGCAACTGGCCCAGTGGCGCCCCGGTGTGCAGCACAAGCTGGCGAGCATCTACGCCGAGCAGACCCGGCCGCTGGAGGCGGACCAGGAACCCGAGGCGGAAACCCTGCTGTACGATGGCTTTACCTCGGATCGGGATCGACGCCTGTTGCCCGCCATCCGCGAGGCGGATGGGGTCGACCTGACAGCGTCGCGCTGGCCGCTGGAAGACCAACGTCTGACGGATATGCTGAGCCGCTACCGGGCCCGTAACTTCCCGGATTCGCTTAACGCAGCAGAGCAGGCCCAGTGGCAGGCCTTCTGCAGGCAGAAACTCAGTGGTGAAGTGGCGGGTGCCCCGATTACCCTGGGCAACTTCATGCAGGAGATACAGAAGTTGTTGCCGGAGGTTGATGGGCAGCAGGGGGAGCTATTAGACCAATGGCAGCTGTATGCCACGGAGTTGGCAACCAGACTGGGAATATCAGCCCCATAATGAAAAGCCCCGGCATGATGCTGGGGCTTTTTCATGTGTTAAGACAGTTGCGGCTGCGGCTCAGTCCAGAATGGTGGCCCAGCTTTCAACTGTGTCAGCGCCATACTGCTCTTTCCAGGCTTTCAGCTGCTTGTGGTTACCGCCCTTGGTTTCAATCACATCACCATTGTGCGGGTTCTTGTAGCGTTTAACCCGACGGGCACGCTTGACAGGTGCGGCAGCGGTTCTTGCCGGGCCGGCCAGTTTATTGTCCGGATCCAGAATGGCGAGAACATCCCGTGGGTTCTTGCCATATTGCTCCATCAATGCAGTGAGCTTCTTTTCAAACTCGATTTCTTTCTTCAGTTTGTCGTCGTTGGACAGGGATTTCAGTTTTTCGCTCAATTCGCGGATGGTGTCTTCAATTTGACGATATTGCTGCAGCATGGACATGATATCTGGCCTCGTTAAAGGGTGTTTGAATAGTGGCAGTAATAGTAGATTATATGTCGTTAGTTGTACAAGAAAGTGAAGTAATTATGTGCAGCAGGATTATGCTGTTGAATGGCACCGGGGTGAGGGCGCAGCTGCTGAAATTTTTGCCCGGCCAGAGTAGAATACGCAGCTTTCGAAGCGCCCCTGGCTCAGCATGATGACCACAGGGCAACCTGCACCTCCGGAGTTGATTAGATGCGTACCTTTCGTCTGGTAATAGCCTGTCCCGACCGCGTGGGAATAGTGGCCAAGGTCAGTAACCTGCTGGCAACCTACAACGGCTGGATTACCGAAGCCAGCCACCATTCGGATCACCTGTCCGGCTGGTTCTTCATGCGTCATGAAATTCGTGCCTACTCATTGCCCTTCGACGTCGACGGCCTGCGTACCGTATTTGCACCCATTGCCGCCGAGTTCGGCATGCAGTGGCGGGTAAGTGACTCCGCGCAGCGCAAGAAGGTGGTGTTGATGGCCAGCCGCGAGTCCCATTGTCTGGCTGATCTGCTGCACCGTTTTCACAGTGGTGAACTGGACTGTGAAATAACCAGCGTCATTTCCAATCATGATGACTTGCGCAGCATGGTCGAGTGGCATGGTATTCCATTCCACCACGTACCGGTTGACCCGAAAGACAAGACTCCGGCATTTGATGAAGTAACTCGTCTGGTGGATGAGCAGCAGGCAGATTGTATTGTGCTGGCGCGTTATATGCAGATACTGCCGTCCAGCCTGTGCGATCAATATGCCGGGCGGGTAATCAATATTCATCATAGCTTCCTGCCATCCTTTGTTGGCGCCCGTCCTTATCATCAGGCAGCTGTTCGTGGCGTCAAGCTGATCGGCGCAACTTGTCATTATGTTACCGAAGAGTTGGATGCAGGCCCGATTATCGAGCAGGATGTTGTTCGTATCAGCCACCGGGATAACGCCGAAGATATGGTTCGTCTCGGTAAAGATGTGGAAAAGATGGTACTTTCCCGCGGTTTGCGCTATCACTTGGAAGACAGGGTTCTGGTTCACGATAACAAGACCGTGGTATTTGCCTAGCAGTATTGGCTGGCGGGATACCGGCACGGTTGGGGGCGCAGGGGAGCAAGACAATGCACAGATCAATAAAAGTGCGGGACTACATGAACCGGGAGGCAATCACGCTGTCTCCCGAGACCAATCTGTTCAAGGCCATTGATGTGCTGCTGGCCCACCGCATTTCCGGGGCACCGGTGGTGGATGCCCAGGGCAATCTGGTGGGAGTGTTGTCCGAGAGTGATTGTCTGCAGGGCATACTCAATGGTGCCTACTACGAGGAAAGTTGCGGCACGGTGGCCTCGCTGATGAGCAAGGCAGTGGAAACCATCGACGCTGACGCCGACATTCTTCAGGCCGCCGAACACTTTGTGACCCGCAGTCGGCGGCGCCTGCCAGTGCTTGAGCAGGGCAAGCTGGTAGGGCAGATCAGCCGTCGGGATCTGTTGCGCGCACTGAAAACCTACAACGACCACGGCGCCCCGAAACGCCGCTGAGCCAGCCGGGCACGAGCCCGGCGGACCCACAGGAATATTCCAGCCATGAATCCAGTTCTGCAATTGGGGGGCAGCGACGGCCAGTTGATCAGCCAGTCGCTGCGCATGTGCAACCGGCACGGCCTGATCGCCGGCGCCACGGGTACCGGCAAGACGGTCACCCTGCAGGTACTGGCTGAAGGTTTTGCCAATGCCGGGGTGCCGGTGTTTGCCGCTGACATCAAGGGTGACCTGTCCGGCGTGGCTATCGCCGCCAGTTCTTCCCCGGCGATCGACAAACGCCTGGCATTGATGCCCGGCCTGGACTGGCAACCCGCCGCCGTGCCGGTGGTGTTCTGGGATATTCTCGGTGACCGTGGCCACCCATTGCGCACCACCATCAGCGAAATGGGCCCGCTGCTGCTGGCCAGCCTGCTGGATCTGAATGACAACCAACTGGCCGCGCTCTACAGCGTATTCGCCTGGGCCGACCAGCAGGGCCTGCTGTTACTGGACATGAAGGACCTGCAGGCGTTGATGGATTGGCTGCTGCGCCACCCGCAGGAACTGACCGGCGTCGGCGCTGGTATATCCTCGGCCAGTATTCAGGCCATCCAGCGGCGTCTGGTCATCCTCCAGCAGCAGGGCGCCGAGCGCCTGTTCGGCGAGCCGGCCCTGCAACTGGCGGATCTGATGCAGCGCGACCTGTCCGGTCGCGCCCATATCCATCTGCTGGAAGCCAGCAAACTGATCCAGGAATCGCCCAGGGTATACGCCAGCTTCCTGCTGTGGCTGCTGTCCGAACTGCATGAACAACTGCCGGAGCAGGGCGATGCGGACAAGCCCCGCCTGGTGCTGTTCTTCGACGAAGCGCACCTGCTGTTCGACCGCACCCCCAAGGCCCTGCACGAACGCATCGAGCAGGTGGTGCGACTGATCCGCTCCAAGGGCGTAGGCGTCTTCATGGTTACCCAGTCCCCCAGTGACGTACCGGATGCGGTGCTGGCCCAACTGGGTCTGCGCATCCAGCACGCCCTGCGCGCCTACACGCCCAAGGAGCAGAAGGCCCTGCGCGCGGTGGCCGATGGCTTCCGCAGCAACCCGGCGTTCGAAACCCGCGAGGTGTTGACCGAGCTGGGTGTAGGTGAAGCGCTGGTCAGCGTGCTCGACGAGAAGGGCCGCCCCTCGGTGGTGCAGCGCACCCTGATGGCACCACCCCGTTCGCGTATCGGCGTGCTGAACGAGACGGAACGCGCCGCACTGTTCCAGGCCTCACCGCTGGCCGGACGCTACGAGCGCGGGATCGATCGGGAATCAGCCTACGAAATCCTCGCCCAGCGCGCCGAACAGGCCGCCAAGCAGGCGCAGACCGAAGCCGAGAGCAAGAGCAAGGCAAAGGAAGAGTCGCGCAGCAATCGCAAGAGCACCGCGGGCAAGAGCGTGACCGACGGCGTGATCAATACCACAGTACGCACCGCAGTACAGACCCTGGCCAGACAGATCGGCCGGGAACTGGCGCGGGGATTGCTGGGGTCGTTGACGGGGCGGAAGTAGAAAGTTCGTCGCTCTTCACCTTTAAGAGGTTGCTGGTAAGAGGTTGCTGGAACTTTCGTGCAGGCCTCTGCGCTGGTACGCCCCTGCCACGACACGCCGTGACCCCGTCCGTGGGGGCTCGTTGATGTCATCCCTGACATCAAACGGTCGTGTCAGGGGCGTCCCAGCGCAACGGCGGAAACTCCGAGTGGCTGAGGGTTTTTCTTCCAGCGGCTCGGAGTGTGTGGGCGGTCTGGGGTGCAGGGTTGTGCCGACCGTCGGTTTTCAGGGATGAAAACCGCGAGCTTACATGGACGTACTTGCAGCGTGTCGGCACGGCCCTG
>JAAYHO010000493.1 GCA_012735335.1 Gammaproteobacteria bacterium | reverse complement strand
TGCTGATCATCGTTCTGTTACTGGTGGCACTGGCAACCATTGATTTCATGCTGGAGAATCAGCAGAACATCGCCTTGCAGTTTCTCGAAGTCTCTTCCCCGGAGCTTCCCATCTCCCTGTTCATCGTTATCGCCTTCATCCTCGGTAGCCTGTTGGGTATTTTCATCGGCTGGCTGATAACCACCCGTCTGCGTTTGCGGTTGATGGTGCAGAGCAACGAACTGAACCGCTATCGCAAGGAAATCGACAAGCTGCGCACCCAGGCCGTCAAAGGCTGATTGTCATGCAGGAACTGCTGTTCCTCGGATTGTTCATGGCAGCACTCGGCATCGGTTGGTTTCTCGGCCGCCGGGAAGCCATCAAGGTCGGGGTGATGCTGGCCCCCCATGCCAGCGCCATCGACAAGCAGTATTTCATCGGCCTCAACTATCTGCTCAACGAACAGCCGGATGAGGCCATCGAAACCTTTATCCGCGCCTTGGAAGTCAACCCGGAAACCGTTGAAACCCATATCGCCATCGGCAAGCTGTTCTGCCAGCGCGGTGATGTGGAGCGGGCCATCAAGGTGCATCAGAATCTGCTGGCCCGGCCCAACCTGACCGCGCTGCAGGCCGACCGGGTGCAGTTCGAGCTGGCCCGGGATTATCTGGCGGTGGGGCTGCATCATCGCGCGGAGCGTCTGCTCAACGAACTGGTGGAGACCAGCACCAGCCTGCGCGCCGAGGTGTTGGCGGATCTGGTGCGTATCCATGAGCGCGAGCGGGACTGGCCCCAGGCGGTGGCGGTGGGGCGGCGGCTGGTCAAGGAGCGGGAAAGCTTCGCCGTGACCCTGGCGCATTATCATTGCGAGCTGGCCCGCGAGGCCTTGGCGCGCAGTGAAGTACCGCAGGCTCGGCGTGATCTGCTCGATGCCCTCAGCTGCCAGCGCGAAAATGTCCGTGCCATGCTGATGCTGGCCGAATTGGAGCTGGGGCAGGGGCGTGATGCCGAAGCGCGCAAATGGCTCAGGCGGCTGGCCTTGCATGATGCCGACTTCGTGCCCCAGGCCCTGCCGCTGCTGCACAAGCTGGCCGCCCGCGGATCACTGGATCTGCTGGCATATCTGGACGAGGTGCTGGACAATAGCCAGCCGCCGATGATGGCCACCGTGCTGGCCAAGGCCGAGGAGCTGAACAAGCGCAGCGGTATCAGCGCTGCCAGCAAGCATGTGCTGGTCTATCTGCAGCAACAGCCCTCCCTGAGTGGACTGCTGTATCTGATTGACCTGCACAAGGACAGTGTCGAGCCGCGCGGCTATGCCAATCTGATGATCCTGCGTGGGATTGTCGAGGCGCTGCTGGTGGACAAGCACAAGTACCGCTGCCACGCCTGTGGTTTTTCCGGCAGGCAGCTGCACTGGCAGTGTCCCACCTGCCACGGATGGTCAACCATACGCCCACTGAAAGGACGTGAACTGGCGGCGATCAGTCCGCAGCAATTCAATTGATACAGGAAGACCAAATGCCCTGCCCGACCCCGATCATTGTTGCCCTGGATTTCCCTGACGCAGCTTCTGCCATTGCCATGGCCGAGCGGCTGAACCCTGCTCAGTGCCGCGTCAAGGTCGGCAAGGAGCTGTTCACTGCGGTTGGCCCGCAGGTTGTGGAAACCCTGCAGCACAAGGGCTTCGAGGTGTTTCTCGATCTCAAGTTTCATGATATTCCCAATACCACCGCAGGTGCCGTGCGCTCCGCCGCCGAACTGGGGGTATGGATGGTCAACGTGCATGCCAGCGGTGGACGCCGCATGATGGAGGCCTGCCGCGAAGTGTTGGCCAGCCGCACCGGCCACCGGCCGCTGCTGACCGCCGTCACCGTGCTGACCAGCCTGGAGCAGGAAGACCTGCAGGAAGTGGGGATCGATATCGAGCCCATGGTGCAGGTGCAGCGCCTGGCACGTCTGACTCAGGATTGCGGTCTGGATGGAGTGGTTTGTTCAGCCCGGGAAGCCAAGGCACTGCGCAGTACCCTGGGTGAGGACTTCAAGCTGGTCACCCCCGGCATCCGTCCGGCGGACAGCAGCGCGGACGACCAGAAGCGCATCCTCACCCCGCCGCAGGCCATTGAGAATGGCAGCACCTATCTGGTGATCGGCCGTCCGATTACCTCGGCAGCCGATCCGGCTCAGGCGCTGGAAGGGATTATCGCCAGCCTGGGCTGATATCTGACAGCGGCGGCATCAGGAATCCGGTCGGGTCCACAGCCACAGGGCCACGCAGGGCAGAAACAGGGTCAGGAACCAGCGCGTCCACATGGGTGCGGGCAACAGCCAGATCATCAGGATGCTGCTGGTCATCAGCGCACTGGCCAGCCATTTGGCCCGTCTGGGCACCGCCCGGCGCTGACGCCAGTCGACAATCATCGGGCCGTACTTGGGGTGTCTCAGTAACCGCTGTTCCATCTCCGGCCAGCCTCTGGCTCCGGCCCAGGCCGCCAGCAGCAGGAAGGGTGTGGTGGGCAGGCCGGGCAAGACCACGCCAATGGCGCCCAACGCCAACGCCGTCGAGGCAATGGCCCGCCAGACCCATTTCATCAGGTGATGGGTCAAGGGCTGTCGCTGGCAATGACGCCAGCCTTGTGTTCAGGGTTGGGGGCCTGGCCTTCGGCAAACTCGTTGAGCAGGCTCTGGATGCTGGGAATGCTGATCTGCCGGGCACGGCTGTCAATCAGTCCGCGATCGCGCAGGTTGGCGATGGCCCGGGAGAAGGTTTCCGGCTTGATCGACAGCCGCGCGGCGATCAGGCTCTTGGGCAGCACCAGCTCGATTTCCGCGCTGTCGGTACCACGATCCCGTACCTGGCCGACCAGATACAGGGCCAGGCGTTGGGTAGCGTTCTGCAGGGTCAGGTTTTCCAGCTCATCCAGTCGCTGGTGCAGGCGTACGCTCATGTGGCCGAGCAGATGCAGGCAGGTCTGTGGGTTCTGCTCCAGATGGCGCAGCATCAGCCGGTTGCTGAAGCCGATCAGTTTGACCGGTTCCAGTGCCTCTGCGCATACGGGGAATACCGAACGCTGCATGAACATGATGGCTTCGGCAAAGGTAT
>JAAYHO010000069.1 GCA_012735335.1 Gammaproteobacteria bacterium | reverse complement strand
TGATTATCGCCAGGTACTGCTGCTGGCTGATCTGGAAGCGGCCATTCGGCGGATCAACCCGCACCTGCCAGACTCCGCTGTTGAACAGGCGATCTCCCAGGTGCGCCAGCCATCGAGCCTGGACACCGTAGTCAGTAACCGGGCCTTTCACCGGTTGTTACTGGATGGCGTGCCGGTGGATTACAAGCTGGACGAGCGCATCATCCACGACCATGCCCTGCTGATCGACTTCGAGCAGCTCGAAGCCAACCGCTTCCGCGCCATCAATCAGTTCACCCTGCAGGGCAGCAAGCAACTGCGCCGCCCCGACATCATCTGTTTTATCAACGGCCTGCCCCTGGCCGTGCTTGAGCTGAAAAGCCACACCTCGGAAAACGTCAGCATCTGGGATGCCTTCAACCAGGTTCAGACCTATAAGGACGAGCTGCCGGAGCTGTTCGTCTACAACGAAGCCCTGATAATCAGTGACGGCTACAACGCCCGGGTCGGCTCGCTCACAGCCAGCCAGGAGCGCTTCATGCCCTGGCGCACCATCAAGCACGAAGACGACAAGCCATTACTGGAATGGCAGCTGGAGACCATGGTGCGGGGCTTCTTCGATCGCGAATTGTTCCTCGACTATATCCGCTACTTTGTCCTGTTCGAGACGGATGCCGAGAAGCTGATCAAGAAAATTGCCGGTTACCACCAGTTTCACGCGGTGCGCGAGGCAGTGAGGGCCACCATTATTGCGGCATCCGTGCCGGAAAAAGAGCTCCATGAGCGGCGCGCCACCTACGGCGCCGAGGTCTCGCCCGGCAGCAAGAAGGCGGGCGTGGTCTGGCACACCCAGGGCTCGGGCAAGAGCATCTCCATGTGCTGCTACGCAGGGATGCTGCTGCAGCAGCCCGAGCTGAACAACCCGACTATCGTTGTGGTTACCGACCGTAATGACCTCGACGGCCAACTGTTTGCCACCTTCTCTGCTGCACGGGAGCTGCTCAAGCAAGAGCCGATTCAAGCAGATGATCGCGATACGCTGCGCCAACTGCTGGAGGAGCGGGAATCCGGCGGCATCATTTTCACTACCGTGCAGAAGTTCGCGCTGCTGGAAGACGAGAACGGCCATCCGATTCTGAATGACCGTCACAATATCGTGGTGATTTCCGACGAGGCTCACCGCAGCCAATACGGTCTCAAGGCCACCTTGAAACAGGACGGCAGCTACAAATTCGGTTATGCCAAGCACATGCGCGATGCATTACCGAATGCTTCCTTCATTGGCTTTACCGGTACGCCCATCGCAACAGAGGACAAGGACACCCGCGCGGTCTTCGGTGATTACGTGTCCATTTACGATATCCAGGACGCGGTAGATGACGGTGCTACTGTGCCCATCTATTACGAGTCACGCCTGGCAAAGCTGGATATCAACCACGATGAAATCGAAACCCTGTCCGACCAGGTGGATGAGGTCGTAGAGGACGAGGAAGACGTTACCCAGCGGGAGAGAACCAAGGGCGAGTGGAGCCGACTGGAAAAATTGGTAGGCGCAGGCCCGCGCCTGCGTCAGGTGGCGGCAGACCTCGTGGAGCACTTCGAAACACGTACCGCCATGATGGACGGCAAGGCCATGATCGTCGCCATGAGCCGGGACATCTGCGTGCAGCTGTATGACGAAATCGTGGCGCTGCGCCCGGAGTGGCACGACCCTGATCCCGAAAAGGGTGCTATCAAAATAGTCATGACCGGATCTGCAGCAGACAAGGCCGCCCTGCAACCTCATATCCACAACAAACAAACCAAGAAGCGACTCGAAAAACGCTTCAAGGATATCAACGACCCGCTGAAGCTGGTCATCGTCCGAGACATGTGGCTGACCGGTTTCGACGCACCCTGCTGCCACACCATGTACATAGACAAGCCCATGAAGGGCCACAACCTGATGCAGGCCATCGCCCGCGTCAACCGGGTATTCAAGAACAAGCCCGGCGGTCTGGTGGTGGACTATATCGGCATCGCCAACGAGCTCAAACAGGCACTGAAAACCTACACCGATGCCAAAGGCCGAGGCGAGCCCACGCACAGCGCCGAAGAAGCCTTCGCCGTCATGCTGGAGAAGCTGGACATTATCCATGGCATGTTTGCCCCGAGCCCCAGCAGCCAAGGCTTCGATTACCGCGGCTTTGAAGATCAACCGCACAAGCTGCTGGTGCCGGCCGCCAACCATGTGCTCGGATTGGATGACGGCAAGAAACGATTCCTTGATACGGTGCTGGCCCTGAACAAGGCTTACAGCCTGTGCAGCACCCTCGACCAAGCCCGGACCCATCACAAGGAAGTCGCGTTCCTGTCCGCGGTCAAGGCTGCGATTACCAAGCACACCAGCGTCGACAGAAAGCTGACCGAGGAAGAAAAGAACTCGGTACTGAAGCAGATCCTCGACAATGCCGTGGTTGCCGAGGGTGTGACCGATGTGTTCGCCCTGTGCGGCCTCGACAAACCCAATATCGGCCTGCTGTCTGATGAGTTCCTGGATGACGTGCGGCGCATGCCCTACAAGAATCTGGCCGTGGAACTGCTGGAAAAGCTGTTGAAGGACAACATCAAGGCCCGCACTGGCAACAACGTGGTGCAGGAGAAGAAGTACGCTGACCGCCTGCAGGAGACCCTGCGCCGCTACAACAACCGCGGCATCGAAACCGCTCAGGTAATCGAAGAGCTGATTGCCATGGCCAAGCAGTTCCAGGCCGAGATGGAGAGGGACGCGGCACTGGGCCTCAACCCGGACGAAGTCGCCTTTTATGATGCCCTGGCAAACAACGAGAGCGCCGTGCGCGAGCTGGGCGATGAAATCCTGAAGCAGATAGCTGTAGAAATCACTGAGAAACTTAGGGCATCAGCTACCGTAGATTGGCAGGTACGCGAGAGCGTCAGAGCAAGACTGCGCATTCTGGTGCGACGTACCTTGCAGCGGTACAAGTACCCGCCCGATGACGCCCCGGAGGCTGTGGAGCTGGTATTGAAGCAGGCTGAGGTGCTGTCTAATGCGTGGAGTGTGTGAGATGAAAATGAACTATAGACTGTGAGCACAGCGCTTCTAGCCCTCCCGCCAGCAACCTGCAACTGGTGGAGCTGACCAAGGCCGAGCGCTGGGACGGGGTATTACCGACTACCATGCTGCCGAACAACACCATTCCTTTCCTGGATGCGAAGAAGTGATCTTCCCAGCCCCGCTCCATGCGGGGCTGTTTCAGTAGTGGCTCGTCAGGAAGCCAACCCATCCAGACCATTGGCCAGCGCCGCCCCCAGCAGATCCACCGTCGCTGCCAGCTTCTCGTCGATGATATGCAGATACTCGGTCCAGTCATCGACGTGGTGCAGATCAGCCTTGCCGTCCGAGATGCCGCGCAGCGCGATAAGCGGCACATCAAATTGCATGCAGGCCCGCAGACAGGCGTAGGTTTCCATATCCACCATCTCGGCTGCGATGGCATCGTAAGCCGCGCCCGAGACGATATTGCCCCCGGTGGACAGCGTGGCCAGGGCAACGCCGGGAATACGCAGCGGCAGGGGCATGGTCGCAGGCAGTGAAAGGAATGGCGTGACACCCTTCTCGAAGCCCAGGGCGCTGGCATCCATGTCGCGGTAGGCAACAGAGGTCGCCTGATAAACCTCGGTCTGCTCCAGCACCCGGCTACCGGCCGAGCCCAATGACACCACCAGATCCGGCAGGCTGCCACGCTGGGCCAGAGCGGCAAGCGCTGCCGTCAGCTGCACCGCCGCCTCCACCGGGCCGATGCCGGTCATCAGCGGGGTAAAGCGCTGCTGCAGGTGCGGGCCGTACTCGGCCTTGTCGGCCATGACGAAGAGGATGTTGTGACCTGCCAGGGTGGTCAGTTCGGGTTGGTTGGGACTGTCGGTCTTGAGGCCGGTAGTAGGAGAGTTCTTCATCAGTATCGCTTGTCATTTCCGGAGATATTGGGCCGCAGTTTACTCTTTTGTCGGCATGCTGCTACGGCCGAAACTCATCCACCGTCAGCACAGAAGCCTGAGCTGATTACCTCCCTGTTCGGCCCATCCCATAGCAATACCCTACGAAAGACTACCCTCATGTCCGCCCCGAAGCGGCCGATACCCTGTAAGCAGCCAGTCATTCTCAGACTGATCCGGTATAATCCTGATTTATCAAAACCTATAAAAACCTGTTATGGCACGATGAGCCCAGAGACGAAACGGAGCGGTGATCCATGCGGAAAAACTTACCTGTCACCCAAGATGAAACAACCCTGGCGCCAGATCAGCGCTTGATCACCACGACGAACCTGAAAGGCGTGATCACTTACGTCAATGACGACTTTGCCGAGATATCCGGTTTCTCACGGGAGGAACTGATCGGCCAAGCGCACAATATCATTCGCCATCCGGATGTACCGCAAGAGGTGTTTGCTCATCTGTGGGAATATCTCAAGCGCGGGCAGCACTGGATGGGTATCGTCAAGAATCGTCGCAAGGACGGAGGCTATTACTGGGTAGATGCCTTTGTTACCCCCGTTCTCGAAGATGGAAAAATGGTGGGGTACGAGTCGGTACGGGTCATGGCCAGCCCGGCTGAGATTGCCCGAACCCAGCAGTTCTATAAAAGACTCGCAGCCAAGCGCAAGGTGTCCCGGACAGACTGGCGCACCCTTCTGCGTTCGATGCTTCCCGGCATGCTATCTGGCCTGATCGCCTCTCTGCCTATCCTGCTCTGGGGGCTGCCGGGGCTGATTCCGGGCATGCTGCTGGCAGCACCTGTGGGCGTCTACCTCCAGCGCCGACGCGAGCACAAGCTGAGCAGTCAGGTTACCGGCCGTAACGGCAGCGTCACCGACCCGCTGCTGGCTCAGATGTATGCCGACGAGCCCGGCGCATTTGGTCAACTCCAGACCGCGCTGTACAGTCAGCAGGCGCGTATCCGTACCTTCATGAGCCGGGTGCATGATTACACCAGGCGGCTGGAGGATCAGGCAGCCCAGGGAGCTTCCCTGTCGGCAGACTCCCTGCACAAACTGGAACAGCAGAGAGCCGAGACCGATCAGGTGGCGGCGGCGATCAATCAGATGTCCGCCACCAGTCACGAGGTGGCCAGCAATGTGAGTCTTACCGCCAGTGCCTCCCGGGAAGCCAGTAATCAGGCTGAAAGGGGCAGACAGGTTGCCACCCAGGCCAGGGACTCTATCGAGGTCCTGTCGGCGTCCATCGGCTCGGCGGTGGATGTGGTTTCAGCGCTGGCCCAAGGTGCCAGGGAGATCGGGACGATCGTCGATGTCATTCACAGCATCACCGAACAGACCAACCTGCTGGCACTGAACGCCGCCATCGAAGCGGCCAGGGCCGGTGAGCATGGTCGCGGTTTTGCGGTGGTGGCAGATGAGGTACGGGCACTGGCCCGAAGCACGGCCGACTCAACCGGACGCATTCAGCAGGTGGTGAGCAATCTGCAGACGGCAACCGAGCGGGCAGTCGGCACCATGGATGTCGGCAAGGAACAGGCGGAAAAAAGCGTGGAATACGTGACCGCCGCCAACGAGGCACTCAATGCCATTACCAGTGCAATCAATCAGGTCGGGCAGATGAGCGAACAGATCGCCAGTGCCGCCGAGGAGCAGAGCGCGGTAGCCGAGGAGATCAGCCGCAGCATCAATAATATGGCCAGACTGTCGGATGGCACCGCCGTGGAAGCCCGACGCCATACCGAACTGAGCAACGAGCTGGCCGAAACCGCCAGGAATCAGACTGATCTGGTCGCACGCTTCAATCAGAGTGTCCACGAGTAACAGCTGGATGCTCTGAAGCTGTCTATTCTGCCAGCTCCACCCGATTGCGCCCGCCGTGCTTGCCCATATACAGCGCCGCATCGGCGCGCGAAACGCTGTCACCCAGCACTTCTCCGGCTTGGTGCTGGCTGATGCCGATACTCAGGGTGACCGGGGCATCCAGGCCGTATTGTTGCCAGTCATGCTGGGCAACGGTCTGGCGTACCCGTTCGGCGACCTGCATTGCTCGCCGGCTGTCGGCGTTGGGCAGCACCGCGAGAAACTCCTCACCGCCCCAGCGGCCAACATAATCCTGTTCACGCAATGCCAGCTTCAACAGTCGGCTGATCTCGCTCAGGACCTGATCGCCATGCTCATGCCCGTAGCGGTCATTGATCTGCTTGAAATAGTCGACATCCATCAGCATGAAGGCCAGCGCTGAATCCTCTGCTCCGGCGCC
>JAAYHO010000492.1 GCA_012735335.1 Gammaproteobacteria bacterium | reverse complement strand
TCCATTGGCCTTGAAGCCACCGCACCCACTGGATTGCCACGTCGCTGTGCTCCTCGCAATGACGGCGGAGTGGGGTGAGCAGATTGGAGGAGAGTGCTGACTGCTTCAGGCCCCGTCATTGCGAGCCGAAGGCGTGGCAATCCATCGTGCGGTGGCTCGGGGCCCATGGATTGCCACGTCACTACTCTCCTCGCAATGACGGCAAGGGGAGCATCGGTAAGGGGGCGGGCGCCATAAGGATAGGCACCCCAGGGTATTACTTGAGACGCCGCTCGATACCCATATGCACCAGAATCTTGGCGGAGATTTCCTCTACCGAGAAGTGGGTGGAGTTGATGTGCGGAATGTTCTCCCGGCGGAACAGGTTTTCCACTTCGCGGATCTCGAACTCGCACTGTGCAAAGCTGGCGTAGCGGCTGTTCGGGCGGCGCTCGTTGCGGATGCTGGCCAGCCGGTCGGCGTCAATGGTCAGGCCGAACAGCTTGTGTTTGTGCGGCTTGAGCGCAGCGGGCAGTTGCAGGCGTTCCATATCCTCGTCGGTCAGCGGATAGTTGGCCGCGCGGATACCGTATTGCAGGGCCATATAGATGCAGGAGGGCGTTTTGCCGCAGCGGGAAACACCGACCAGAATGATGTCCGCTTCCTTGTAATGGTGGGTGCGCGCGCCATCGTCGTTATCCATGGCGAAGTGCACCGCTTCGATGCGGTCCTGATAGTTGCTGTTGTGTTGAATGGAGTGGGACTTGCCCACCGAATAGGAGGAACCGGCGCCCAGTTCCTGCTCCAGCGGAGCAAGGAAGGTGGAGAAGATATCTATTATATGGCCCTGGGACTGGGTCAGCTCCTGATGGATCTCGCGATTGACCACCGTTTCGAAAATGATCGGGCGCTGACCATCTGCCTCGGCAGCGGCATTGATTTGTTGTACCATGTCCCGCGCTTGTTCCACGGTGTCGACGTAGGGTCGCAGTAACTTGCGGAACTGGATGTTCTCGAATTGCGAGAGCAGGCTCTGGCCAAGTGTCTCGGCGGTGATGCCAGTACCATCGGAAATGAAAAAAGCGGTGCGTTTCATGCGCGAAGCCTTAAAATAACGGAATTTTCTGGGGACTGTCAGCAGACCCTTGTAGTACGGTAAGCGTCAAAGTGGCATTGTGGCGTATTTGTGACCTGCAGACCAGACGGCAAAGCCTGCGCTGCCAACCTATTCATTGAATGACGGAGAGATCACCTTGCTAGAGTACGTAGTGTCCTTTGAGCAACTGGGTGTTGGGGATATTGAGCGGGTAGGCGGCAAGAACGCCTCGCTTGGCGAAATGATCAGCAATCTGGCCGGAGCGGGTGTCTCGGTGCCGGGTGGGTTTGCCACCACTGCTGATGCCTATCGCGAGTTTCTCGAGCAGAGTGGTCTCAATGACCGTATCAACGCTGCGCTGGATGCGCTTGACGTGGATGACGTCAATGCTCTGGTGCGCACCGGTGCCCAGATCCGCCAGTGGATCATGGAAGCGGAGTTTCCCGCCGCTCTGGACGGCGCGATTCGCCAGGCCTTTGCAGAGCTGTCCGCCGGCAATGACAATCTGGCGGTGGCCGTGCGCTCCTCGGCGACTGCCGAAGATCTGCCGGACGCTTCCTTTGCCGGTCAGCAGGAAACCTTCCTGAACATCCGTGGTGTGGATAACGTCATCCGCGCAGCCAAGGAGGTGTTTGCCTCCCTGTTCAACGACCGCGCCATCTCCTATCGGGTGCACCAGGGATTCGATCACAAGCTGGTTGCCCTGTCCGCCGGCGTACAGCGCATGGTGCGCTCGGAAACCGGTACTGCCGGGGTGATGTTCACCTTGGATACCGAATCCGGTTTCCGTGATGTGGTTTTCATTACCGGTGCCTACGGTCTCGGTGAGACGGTAGTACAGGGCGCGGTCAACCCGGATGAGTTCTACGTACACAAGCCCACGCTGGAGGCAGGTCGTCCATCGATCCTGCGTCGCAACCTGGGCAGCAAGGCCATCAAGATGGTCTACGGCGAAGAGGCCAGCGCTGGCCGTTCGGTCAAGACCGTGGACGTGGATGCCGCTGAACGTGCGCGCTTCTGCCTGACGGATGAAGAGGTGGTGAGCCTGGCCAAGCAGGCCATGATCATCGAAAAACACTACGGCTGCCCGATGGACATCGAGTGGGCCAAAGACGGCGATGACGGCAAGCTGTACATCGTTCAGGCACGTCCTGAAACCGTTAAAAGCCGTGGCAATGCCAACGTCACCGAGCGCTACCAGCTGAAAGAAAAAGGCAAGGTACTGGTTGAAGGCCGTGCCATTGGCCAGCGCATCGGCTCCGGCCCCGTGCGCGTGATCAACGACATCGCCCACATGGACAAGGTCCAGCCTGGCGACGTACTGGTATCCGACATGACCGACCCCGACT
>JAAYHO010000491.1 GCA_012735335.1 Gammaproteobacteria bacterium | reverse complement strand
GATTGAGGCTGTTGTTTGCAAACCTACAATCAAGATTTGGGAGGGTCAAGTATTATTTTTCCAAAAGGTAAAATAATTCTTCCACTAGTAGGCGGGATTTTTCTGGAGCGTATGAGCGCTCCCGGTGGTGGCGTGATTCGCCGGTTTCATGAGCGCGGCCAGTGCGATTGGCTGGTCTGGGTCACTGCCATCTGAGGACTATTCGGACAATCGATCGAGCTCTTCCAGATAGCTCTCAAGTACCAGGTTAGGCGGGGCGGCTTTGCGAGTGATGGCACTGTAATGGGTGACGTACCGGTTGGCTAATGGGTCGATTGCCCGCATGGCTTTGTCGCGCACCCAGCGTTCGGCGTAATGGGTGGGCAGATAGCCGATATAGCGGCCGGTCAGGATAAGAAAAGCGATTCCTTCGCGGTCCGTTGCCGATGCCGCGGCCTTGAGTGGCTCGTGCAGTGCCTTGATTTCTGGTGTCTGCGCATAGGCCGGCAGGACCGCATCCCAGCCGCTGAGCGTTACCGGCTCCGACGGCGGATGCTGGTACAGCGGATGGCTGGAGCTGCAATACAACTGCGAGGCCTCTTCGTACAGCGGGCGGTATTGCAACCCCGGCAGGGACTTCAAGGCGGGGATGATGCCCACATGCAAACGGCCATCCAGTACAGCCAGCTCGATATCATTGGGCGGAATCATCCGGATATTGATCTGCACCTCCGGGCCGCGGTCCTTCAGCGCGCCCAGCGCCTGGGTGATCAGCATCTGCGGCATGGTAACCAGGCTGTCGGTGATGCCGATGTTGAGCTCGCCCTTCAGGTGGTCATGCAAGCTGTTCACGTGGGTGCGAAAGCCTTCGATGGCGGCCAGCATCTGCAGGGTGGCCTGGTAGACCTCGCTGCCTTCCTGGGTCAGGGAAAAGCCGCTACGACCCCGTTGGCAAAGACGCAGTGCAAGACGGCCTTCCAGCTCATTCATGGCGATGCTGATCGCCGCCCGGCTGATATTCAGCTCGACCTCGGCTGCGGAGAACCCCCCGCATTCAACCACCTTGCGAAAAATACGCAGCAAGCGCAGATCGGTATCACTGATTTGTCCAGGCAATGCCAGCTTACGGGCTTTCATCTTGTTGTTTTCCTCGATAACCGCTGTTTGGCAGGATAGCGGAGGGCGGCATGTAAGTTAAGTAATCGATTGCATGAAGATAAGTAAGTTTGGGTTTTACTTTAAATTGCTACTGGCGAGACTGGCTGCACGAACAACGTACATGAAGGGTGATGTTATGTCTGATCTCAATACCCAGCGTCATGCCGGACTGACCCCCGAGCAGCTTGATGCATACTGGCTTCCCTATTCCGCAAACCGCCAGTTCAAAGCGGACCCGCGCATTATCGTCGGTGCCGAAGGCAGTTATTACATCGATGCTGATGGCCGCAGGATATTCGACGGTCTCTCCGGTCTCTGGTGTTGTGGTGCCGGACATAACCGCCCGGAAATTGCCGAAGCGGTTGCCAGGCAGTTGCGTGAACTGGACTATGCCCCCGCTTTTCAGTTTGGTCATCCCAAGGCTTTCGAGCTGGCCGAGCGGATTACCCAGCTGACACCGAAAGGCCTCGATCATGTGTTTTATACCAACTCCGGGTCGGATGCGGCGGATACCTCGCTGAAGATCGCCCGGGCCTATTGGCGCAAAAAGGGCAAGCCGGCAAAAACCAAGCTGATTGGCCGGGCCAAAGGCTACCATGGGGTCAACTTCGGCGGCATCAGCCTCGGCGGCATCGGTGCCAACCGGACCCTGTTCGGACAGGGTATCGATGCGGACCACCTGCCGCACACCCTGCTCAAGGAAAACCTGTTCAGCCGCGGCATGCCTGAGCGCGGTGTCGAGCGGGCCGAGGATCTGCTGGAGCTGATCGCCCTGCATGATGCCTCGAATATCGCTGCGGTCATTGTCGAGCCGCTGGCCGGTTCGGCGGGCGTATTGCCGCCGCCGGTGGGTTATCTGCAACGCCTGCGGGAGATCTGTGACCAGCATGAGATTCTGCTGATCTTCGATGAGGTGATCACTGGCTTTGGGCGAGTGGGTTCCAATACCGGCGCTGAAGAGTTTGGTGTCATCCCGGACATGATGAACGTGGCCAAGCAGCTCACCAACGGGGCAGTGCCCATGGGCGCGGTGATTGTGCAGCGCGAGATCTATCAGACCTTCATGGAGCAGGGCGGACCGGAATATGCGATCGAATTACCGCATGGCTACACCTATTCCGGCCACCCGGTGGCCTGTGCCGCAGCGCTGGCCTCTCTGGATATCCTGCAGAACGAGCGCCTGATTGATCGGGTTCGGGAAATGAGCCCGGTATTCGAAAATGCCCTGCATGGCCTCAAAGGCACCCGTTACATCACGGATATCCGCAACTACGGGATGGCTGGCGCTCTGCAGATAGAGAGCCATCCAGGGGAGCCCGCGCGGCGCCCCTACGAGATTGCCATGAAGTGCTGGGAAAAAGGTTTCTACGTACGCTATGGCGGCGACACCATTCAATTGGGCATGCCCTTCATCGTCGAACGTGAAGAGATCGACAATGTCGTCAATGCCATTGGCGACGCCATCAACGAACTTGACTGATACCGCTAACAATACAGGCAGAGAGAACAGACGATGAAGACAATCGGACATTTGATCAATGGCACTATTGATACACAAGCCAGCCGTACCCAGGACGTTTTCAACCCGTCGACGGGTGAGGTATCGAAGCAGTTGGCGCTGGCGAGTAAAACCACCGTCGAAGCCGCTATCGCGGCGGCCCAGGCCGCGTATCCCGCCTGGCGCAACACCCCACCACTCAAGCGCGCCAAGATCATGTTCCGCTTCAAGGAATTGCTGGAACGCAATGCAGACGAGATCTGCCGCCTGATCGGCGAAGAGCACGGCAAGATCGCCCATGACGCCATGGGTGAGCTGCAACGGGGTATCGAGAATGTCGAATACGCCTGTGGCGCGCCAGAGCTGTTGAAGGGCGAGTACAGCAAGAATGCCGGTCCGGCGATCGACTCCTGGAGCGAGTTCCAGCCCCTGGGCGTGGTGGCGGGTATTACCCCGTTCAACTTCCCGGCCATGGTGCCGCTGTGGATGTACCCGATGGCGATCGTGTGCGGTAACACCTTTGTGCTCAAACCGTCCGAGCGTAATCCATCATCGGTGCTGTTTATCGCTGAGCTGCTGCATGAGGCCGGCCTGCCGCCGGGCGTGCTCAACGTGGTCAATGGCGATAAGGAGGCAGTGGATGTTCTGCTGTCCGATGCGCGCATCCAGGCGGTCAGCTTCGTTGGCTCGACGCCCATCGCTGAATATATCTACACCACGGCGAGCGCCAACGGTAAGCGCTGCCAGGCTCTGGGCGGTGCCAAGAACCACGCCATCATAATGCCGGATGCCGATATGGATAACGCCGTGTCAGCCCTGGTTGGTGCCGCCTTTGGTTCATCGGGAGAGCGTTGCATGGCGCTGTCGGTGGCTGTGGCGGTAGGTGATGAGGCAGCAGATGCGTTGATCAGCAAGATGACCGAACAGATGAAGAACCTCAAGGTCGGTGCCTTCTCGGACAAGAGCAATGACTTCGGCCCGGTCATCACCCGGGCGCACCAGGAAAAGGTCATCGGTTATATCAACAGTGCTGAACAGCAGGGCGCAACGATAGTGGTGGATGGCCGCGAACCGACCGTGGCTGGCTATGACAAGGGGTTCTATGTCGGTGGAACGCTGATCGACAACGTGACCGCCGAAATGACCTGCTACAAGGAAGAGATCTTTGGTCCGGTGCTGTTGGTCATGCGCGTCAACAGCATGCAGGAAGCCATGCAACTGATCGATGATCATGAGTACGGCAATGGCACCTGCATCTTCACCCGTGACGGTGAGGCGGCACGCTATTTCAGTGACAACATCCTGGTGGGGATGGTCGGCATCAACGTACCGCTGCCGGTGCCGGTGGCCTATCACAGCTTTGGCGGCTGGAAGCGCTCGCTGTTTGGTGACCTGCATGCCTACGGCCCGGATGCGGTGCGCTTCTACACCAAGCGCAAGACCGTGACCCAGCGCTGGCCATCGGCCGGGGTGCGGGAAGGAGCGCAGTTCTCTTTCCCCTCCTGAGCAGGAGGGGCATCAGCACAGCCAAGGCCGGATCAGGTGATCCGGCCTTGGCTGTTTCAGTTGCGGCATCGTTCAATCACGATAGCGCCGCGGTACGCGGTTCAGGTTGCAGAACAGTTGATAGGCGATGGTATCGGCCCAGGTGGCAACCTCGCTGGCCGGCAGGCCATTACCCCATAGACGCACAGG
>JAAYHO010000490.1 GCA_012735335.1 Gammaproteobacteria bacterium | reverse complement strand
CCCCAGGGGCATTCAGGGTCGGACTGTTTGTATACAAATTACACATGAGCAAAAAAGACCCGGTCAAAATGAATACAAGAATCGCTCTGCTGCAGCGACTTGGCAGCAATGGCCTGCAGCGCTCGCTGCTGCTGTTTGTGGTGCTGCCCATCGTGCTGCTTACCGCGCTGGGCATCCGCTTCGGGCTGGGTCAGGCCAGCCAGTTTCAGGAAAAGCGTCTGAAGAATGATCTGGAGCTGATCGGCCGGGCCATCAGTCTGCCGGTGGGCAATGCCCTGGATAAGGGGGATATGCCCGCAGTGGAACTGGCGCTGGGCTCGGTGTTTGTGCTCGGCGAGGTGTACGGCGCTTCGGTGTTTGACGCCGCCGGTAACCGCATTGCCTCGGCCGGTATTACCGAGAGCGATCTGAGCGGCACTACCATACCCAAGCGCATCCGCAGCACCGGAGAGGGCCAGGAGGCCTTCAGCCGGGTGGCCGGGCGCAATCTGTTTTCCCACTTTCTACCGCTGTTTGATACCACCGGGCAGATTCAGGGTCTGATCCAGATCACCCGCCGGGCCAGTGACTTTGGCCATGCGTTCCAGCAGTTGACCATCATTGCCTGGCTGGTCTGGGGGCTGTTCAGTCTGGTGATTCTGGCCGGGGTGCTGCTGGGGCATTATGGCGGCGTGGGTCGGCATGTGGACAAGCTGCTGGAGCATATGCAGCGGGTCGCCGGGGGCGAGCTGTCCCACCGCGCCGCACTGGAAGGCCCGAGTGAGGTGGCGACTCTGGCCCGGGGCCTGAACCACATGCTCGACAGCATCGAGCAGGCCAACCGGGAACTGGATGCCCACCGCGCAGCGGAAACCCAGTTGCTGGCGCAGCTCAAGGACAACGAGAAGATGGTCGCCATCGGCAGCATGGCCCGGGGCATTGCCCATGAACTGGGGGCGCCGCTGAGTGTGATCGATGGCCGGGCCAGACGCCTGCAGCGGGGCGGGAATCTGGATGACCAGCAACTGCATAATCTGGACGGCATTCGCAGTCAGGTCAGCCGCCTGACCCGCACCGTCAACCAGTTGCTGGACTATTGCCGCCCCGCCGCCATCCAGCCCAGGGAGCTGACCCCGTCCATCCTGATCGAGACGGTCATTGAAGCCATACGCCCGGAGCTGGACGCCGCCGAGCACACCCTGCACAGCGATGTCGCCCGCGACCTGCCCGATTTCTGCGGTGAGGCCGGACGTCTGGAACTGGCCCTGCTGAATCTGCTGCGCAATGCGCTGCAGGCCTCGCACAGCCGGATCGGTATCAGCGCCACAGCAGATGGCGATTACCTGACCATCCGCATTACCGATGACGGCGATGGCTTGCCCGACCACGAACTGGCGACCCTGCTGGAACCCTTCTTTACCACCAAATCCCCCGGTGAGGGCACCGGGCTGGGGCTGGCGATCGTGCAGACCGTGGCGGAGGAACACGGCGGTCAGCTGAGCCTGAGCAATCGTCCCGCTGGCGGCTGTGAAGCCTGCCTGCAACTGCCCCTGACCGATCGGATCGAGGAACCCAACGCATGAGCCAGAGCGAACATATATTGCTGGTTGAGGATGATCGCGGGCTGCGCGAGCTGTTACAGGAAGAACTGGAAGCGGAGGGCTACCGGGTCAGCGCCTGCAGTGATGCGGAAAGCGCCCAGAGCGTGCTCAGGGACGATACTCCCGCCCTGCTGATCAGCGATCTGCGCCTGCCCGGTGCCGACGGACTGAGTCTGTTGCCCGAGCTGCGCCAGCTGCGCTCACCACCGGCGGTATTGATCATCACCGCCTTCGGCTCGGTGCAGCAGGCGGTCAAGGCACTGCAACGGGGAGCCGATGACTTTCTGACCAAGCCGCTGGAAATGGATCACTTCCTGCTGACCGTCAGCCGCCTGCTGGAAAATCGCCAGCTGCGCAATGAGGTTCAGCATTATCGCAGCCTGCTGGCGGTGGAGCAGTTCAACGGCATCATCGGCCAGAGCCCGGCCATGCAGCAGCTGTTTCACCAGATCCGCCAGATCGCCACGGCGGACGGCCCGGTGCTGGTGCAGGGCGAAAGCGGCACCGGCAAGGAACTGGTGGCCCGGGCCCTGCATGATCGCAGCAACCGCAGCGCTGGGCCCTATATGGTGGTCAACTGCGGCGGGATTCCCGGAGAGCTGATGGAAAGCGAATTCTTCGGCCATGCCGCCGGGGCCTTTACCGGAGCCCGGGGCCAGCGCGCCGGGCTGTTCCAGCAGGCCGATGGCGGCAGCCTGATGCTGGATGAGCTGGGGGAAATGCCACTGGCGCTGCAGGCCAAGCTGCTGCGGGTACTGCAGGACGGCAAGCTGCGGCCGGTGGGCAGTGACCATGAGATCCAGGTGGATGTGCGCATCATCGCCGCCACCAACCGCAATCTGACCGAAGCGGTCAGCACTGGCAGCTTCCGCGAGGATCTGTTCTACCGGCTGGAAACCTTTGCCCTGCAGGTGCCACCCCTGCGCGCCCGGGGCGATGATATCCAGCGTCTGGCCGAATTCTTCCTGACCCGTTTCAACAGCCGCCAGCAGCAACAGATCAAGGGATTCAGCGACCAGGCGCTGGCGGTGCTGCAGCGCTACCCCTTCCCCGGTAATGTGCGCGAACTGCAGAATGCGGTGGAGCGCGCCGCAACCTTCTGCGACTCACCGCTGATAGAAGTACGCCACCTGCCCCAGCGCATCTGCGAACAGCCGGATGAGCTGCCCACCGCCACCGACTTCTCCAGCCCCACGCCGCTGCTGCCCTGCAGCGATGATCCTGAAGGCATGCCCAGTCTGGAAAGCGTGCAGCGCAACTATATCCACCAGGTGCTGCACGCCACCGGCGGCAACAAACGCCGGGCGGCGGAGATACTCGGGATTACCCGGCGGACGTTGTATCGGTGGTTGGAGTAATCCGACCCACCATGGTTAGACCTCCCTGGGAACGTCGAGCACCAGCTCGATGAGCGAACCAACCGACAACACCAAAGCTGCCGACAGCACCGCGGACGAGCTGGTGCTCGTCCCTCCCAGTTCCCTGCTCTTTACAGTTTCTTTACCCTGCTCATGCCCCGATTGACACTCAGGCTCAGTAAACTGCCGCCATCGTACCCATCGGCATGACAAAGGAACTCTCGTATGACTCTTACCCGGCGTTTCACATGGATAATCGCCGCGCTGGCCGTTATCGCCGGCCTGCTCTGGTATTTCTGGCTGGGCGCCGAGCGTAACGGGCCGGAGCTGGTATCCGCGCCGGTGGAGCGCGCGGATATCGAGGACAGCGTGACCGCCCTCGGCACCCTGGAGCCGCTCAACTATGTGGACGTGGGTACCCAGGTATCCGGCCAGTTGAAGGTGCTGCACGTGATCGAGGGTGAGCAGGTCGAGGAAGGCCAGTTGCTGGCCGAGATCGACCCGACCATCTATCTGGCCAAGGTCGAAGCCACCGAAGCCCAGCTGGAAAACCTCAAGGCGCAGCTGGCCGACCGCGAGGCAACCCAGGTGCTGGCCCGCTTGCAGGCCGAACGCCAACATAACCTGATCAAGCTCGACGCCACCAGCCAGGAATCCGTGGAACAGGCCGACGCCAGTCTGCGCTCGGCCAACGCCCAGATCACCGCGCTCAAGGCGCAGATCCGCCAGCTGGAGTCCCAGCTCAAGGAAGCCCGTGCCGATCTGGGCTACACCCGCATCCACGCGCCCATGAGCGGTACCGTGGTCGATCAGTTGGCCAACCAGGGCCAGACCCTGAACGCCAACCAGACCGCGCCTATCGTGGTACAGAT
>JAAYHO010000068.1 GCA_012735335.1 Gammaproteobacteria bacterium | reverse complement strand
GGCCATACGCCGGTGCTGTGAGCACGATACCGACGTTGGCAAACTCTTCAGTTTCAGCGTGCGGCGCAAAGCGCACTATGCTGTAGAGACAGGAATATTTCATTCAAGGACGCCCCAGAAGTCATCCATGCGGTAGCGTAGAAGATTACTTTCGATCAGGCGCAGATGCTCACTCAGGGCAGCATCGCCCAATGCTTCTCGCCATTGCTCAGGTATGTCTGAGCATAGTTCATTGAATCGCACGGCAGTATCTTCGATCCGCTGCCGGTATTCAACTTGGTTGATCAGATCCAGACGCCAGGAGCGATTAGCGGGACCAAAGGTATGGTTGGCTATGAACTCCCGCGTGTCGACGGGCCACTGGAACGCCTGATTATGATCGATCAGGCTGAGTGTGCCATCCTCTTTCATCATCAGATTAGGACGCCCGCCGTAGCACGTCAGTTGCCGGTCGCTGTTGCCAACCCAGTAATCAAAAACATATACGTCCTGTTGCAGTTCAGCTGGTATCTGTCCGATCTGGGAGAACACCAGATCGCTAGCGTCATGTAGATACCCCAGGGCAAAACAATCGCCTTCCCCAAGACTGCTCCTGGCTTCAGGGAAATACTGAGTCAGCCCCTGATCTATATAAATCACCCCATGTTCGGGTACGGGCAAGCCAAAGGCCGCTGCCAGTCGCGCGCACAGAAGTTCTGCCAGCCGTTCGAATGGAGGTAGTTCCAGGCCTTTCACAACATAGTATTTGTCGTTGGATGCTCTGCACAGGAATGGTCGTGTTATACCGCCTTCCAGTCTGCGGATGATCTCAACAGCTTCTATATAATGTCCGTTGATCACACTGCGCCTCCGTCATGCTAGCGGGCCAGGCTGTAGCTGTCTGTGGTTCTGACCACCATGCCCAGCTCTTCCAAGGCTTCCAGTACCGATTGGACGGCGGCTTTGGGTGAGCGTTTGAACTGGGCGGCGATGGCCTCGGTTGGCAGCGGGCTCTGGGCCAGAGCGTCGCGCACGGCAGCGACCTGTTCGCGCATCTGCTTCGGCCAGGTGAGTTTACCGGTTGTCGCGGCAGGCACAGTGCTGAGCACCGCCTCGACCTGCCCCCTCTCCCCTTGTGGGAGAGGGCTGGGGAGAGGAGTAACAGCTGCCGGGTTCTGGTATTCCGGGCGCAGCCAGCGGATATGCCCGCGGGCTTCTTCAGCAGCGCGCTGGTTATTGAGCTCCACCAGGCGGCGCAGCAGGTCTTCCTCGGCTTCGGCCTGGGCCTCGGGTTTATCCGGCAGTGGGGTTGTTGCGCCCGGTTTGCCGACCAGCTGTTCGGCCAGGTCATCCCAGCCGTAGGCGGCGAATACCGCACGATCCAGCTCGTCATGCAGCTCGCGCAGCACCGATACCAGTCCCTGTTCGTGGATGGCTTTCTCCTTGGCCGTCAGCGGCTCTTCGCTGCGCAGCTTTTCCAGCACGTTATACATGCCGGTCAGGGTCAAAGTCGGGTGTTGCTCCTGCTGACGCTTGCGGTGGGCATCCAGACGTTCTGCCAGGTCGCGGATCTTTTCCTGTTGCTCGGGGCTGGCGTCGGGGAAGGGGAAGGTTTCGAAGCAGCGGGTCTTGTTGTAGCGGGGGTCGTTGCCGACACCGAGGCGGCCGCCGGCAGCGAGTGCCCAAGTGGCATGCAATCTACTCGATAGAAAGCCAAGGGAATGGGCTTCTTTTAGAGCTATTGCCACCAGCATATTGTCTGGCAAGATGGACTCATCTAGAAACAAGAAAACTCGATGTTTGGTTGTTTCTACGGTCGCGATATAGCGAGGTAATCCGGATATGTGATTGCGCAGTTCGGCCCGTGTTCTGCCATGCAGCCACCAGTTTTGCCTGATAGCAGGATCCTTGTTTTGATCGCGCTCTGGTTTGACGCGCTCGAGAATATGTTGATACGCAGCTGGGAAGCGTTCACGAGTCTCTTCTGATGAGAGTCCAAAGAAATCGATTACCATTACATTTCGCGGAGATTGTGCCAAATCTCGACCGTTGCGGTAATCGCGTATATAGCGTTCCAGTCCCGGAACGGTACCCAAGCCAAGGCTGGAGGCGTATTCAGGAGTAATGATAAAACCAGCACCGAACAACATCATGCCTCGACTAGTTAATCCTTCATTTGCACGCAGCGATTTACTAGCAGCCACATCCGCCCCGATTTTCAGGTCAGAGAACAGCACCCCGCGCCGCTCCTGCAACTGCACAGCAATATCATCCTGGTTTTGATCATTGCGATATTCATCGCGTACCTGCAGCAGCCTGCCTTCTCCTGATTCGCCGCTGCCAACTGTCATGGCAATCCGTACCTGAGCACCGTCCCCAGCGTCCACCCAGGGGTGATCAGGTATGGCATACGCCAGTACCAGCGGGTTCTTCTTGGCTTCCAGCTGGGCCTGAATCACCCGCCGGTTGAAGGTCTGACGGATGCTGTTGGTGGTAATAAAGCCAAAGCGCTGGGCCTGGTCGGCACGCACAGTCTCGGCAGCGATATGCCACCAGTACATGACAAAGTCTGCGGATTCGGGGACTTCCGGCCAAGTGCGGCGTACCGCATCTACATAGCCATCACCCAGTGCACGGCGCATGGTCGAAGCACCGATAAACGGAGGGTTACCGACGATGTAATCTGCCTGCGGCCAGTCGGCTTTACACGGATTACGGTAGATATATTGCTCAACCTGCGCCGATTCGTCCGGCACCTGTTCGCCGGTAACCGGGCTGGTTTTTGTGGTGTTGCCATCCCATCGGGTAATGGGCTTGCCGCTGGCATCGGTCAGCAGTTCCTGCGCGTCGTAACTGATCAGTGCATCGCGGTTTTCGATATTGCGAAAATCACGCAGTACTGGCTCCGGCGGGCTGACCTTGCCGTGGGTGCGGTAGTGCCATTGCAGATAACCTATCCACAGCACCATCTCGGCAATGCGCGCAGCGCGAGGGTTGATTTCCAGACCGAGAAACTGGTGCGGGTCCACGGTGACGCCTTCCAGCTCCAGCAGCCCCTGTGATTCGCCCAGATCGTGCAGCAGGTTGAGCACTTCGCCTTCCAGGCGCTTCATGTGCTCCAGGGTTACATACAGGAAGTTGCCGCTGCCGCAGGCCGGGTCAAGCACGCGGACTTCGCACAGGTGGCGGTGGAAGGCGCGGACTTCGGCTACGGCCTCTTTGAGCTTGTTGCGGGCCTCAAAGGCCAGCGCTGCGACCTGTACTTCCTGCCATTGGGCGCGCAGGGGTTCGATTACAGTCGGCAGTACCAGCCGTTCGACATAGGCACGGGGCGTGTAGTGGGCGCCCAGTTTGTGCCGCTCACGGGGGTCGAGGGCACGCTCCAGCAGGGTGCCGAAGATGGCCGGTTCAACGTAACGCCAGTCCGCCTCAGCAGCGCTGAACAGCAGCTCCATCTGATCCCGGTTCAGGCTGATGGCCTGCTGGTCGGCAAACAGCCCGCCGTTGAAGCGCAGCAGGGTGCTTTCCATGATCGGTGAGAAGCCGCCTGTGTTCATGGTCTGCCAGAGGTTTTCCAGCATGGGCGCAAAGGTGTCCGGAGTGTTCTTCAGGCGTTGCAGCAGCTCGGTGAAGCTGCGCTCGGGCAGCAGGCCGACATCCTCGGCAAACATGGTGAACAGGGCGCGCATGAGAAACGCCGAGACCAGTTGCGCTGAGTGACCGTCAGCCTCAAGGGATTTGGCCAGTCTGGCCAGTTGGTCGGCGATGTCGCGGGTGACCCGTGCCGAACGACGGGAGGGGTCAAGGCTGAGCGGATCATGCCAGACGGCCCTCAGACGTTCGCGTACCTCTTCTTTGTGCAGGTCTTCCAGGCGGATGCGGTGGCTGCGGGCATCCGGAAAGGGTGTGTAGGTCGCGCCGGAGCGGCTGAACTCGGCATACAGCTCGATATTGCGGCCGACGTCCACCACCAGAATGAACGGTGGGCGGCCCTCTTCTGACGGTAGGGCACGGGCGTACTGGTCGGCCTGGTTGTGTGCCCGCAGCATGGCCTTGTCCCAGCCGGAGCTGTCCAGGGTCTTGCCGGTCTGCTTGGCCTCCAGTACAAAACTGCCGCGCTTGTACAGGTCGATAAAGCCGTTGTTGCAGGAGCCGTCTGGTTGTTTGATGATGACGCGGCGCTCGAAGACATAGGCGTTGTCACGGGTATCGTCGCCGGCGGGTTCCGGTAGTGGCAGGTCGAGCAGTGCGCAGAGTTCGGTGAGAAACAGCTGGTAGTTGGCGCGCTCGGTGCCTCCGGCGTTCTGCCAGCGGGCCAGAAAGGGGTCCAGATGATCCTTCACGCGACTGCTCCTGTTCGGTTGGACTCCCGATTCTAACCAAGCGCGAAGAGGGAAGACAGGTGCGAGGCTTGTGCTGGTGGCCTTTTGGGTTGGGCGCTGCCGCGCCATGCCGAGATGGAACTCGGCATTCCGGGGGCATTTGCGGCTTCAGCGCTGGATCTGCACCAGCCCCCAGGGCATATCCGCCACCCGGCAGGGCTGGCCGCTGAGGTCGATCAGTTGACCATTGGCCGGTACCAGGCCGTTGATGCCCAAGCTGCGGGCGAAGGCCAGGTGGGCCTGCTGGTGGTACTCCTCCCCATGCACCGGCAGCAGATGGCGCGGGCGCAGCCAGCTGTACAGCTGGCGCAGATCGTCCTGTGGTGGATGGCCGGAGGCGTGGATCGGTGCCATGTCGTCATCGATGATCTGCACCCCCTGCCCCAGCAACTGCTCGCGGATGCGCTGCAGTGGCAGTTCGTTGCCGGGAATCAGCCGCGAGGAGAAGAGCACGGTGTCGCCGGCTTCCAGCGCCAGTTGCGGGTGGTCGCCGGAGGCCAGCCGCCCGAGTGCCGCCGCGGGTTCACCCTGACTGCCGGTGCAGACCCACAGCTGTTGTTCCCGGGGCAGGAAGCCCAGTTCCCAGGCACCGATGAAACCGGGACGGCTGCGCAGGTAGCCGTGGGCGCGGCCATGGCTCTGCATACGCAGCAGGCTGCGGCCCAGCAGACCGGCATGGCGACCACTGTCCATGGCGATCTCCGCGAGGCTGTGCAGGCGTGCCAGGTTGCTGGCAAAGCAGGTCACCACCACCCGTCCCTGACAGCTGCGAATGGCATCCGACAGCCCGTCCTGCACCGCTGCCTCGGAGCGGCTGGCGCCCGGGTTGGGGGCGTTGGTGGAGTCGCCGATCAGCACATCCACGCCTTCACGGCCAATGGCTCGCAGTCGGGCTTCGGCGGTCAGCTCGCCGATCAGCGGCTGCTGATCGAGCTTCCAGTCGCCGCTGTGATACAGACGTTTGTCGGCCACCTGCAGCAGGATGCCGTGGGACTCGGGAATCGAGTGGGTGACCGGAATCCACTCGGCCTGAAAGTTGCCCAGCCCGATCGGCTGCAGCGGGCGTATCTCGTGCAGTGCCGGCCATTCCAGATTGGGTGTCAGCTTGCTGCGGATCAGTTGTGCGGTAAAGGGACTGGTATACAGCGGGCAACCCAGCTCGCGCCACAGGTGGGGGATGGCGCCGATATGATCCTCGTGGCCATGGGTGATCAACAGTGCGCTGAGCTGGATATCGTGTTTGCGCAGTGCCTCCAGGCTGGGTACCGAGACCCGGTTATCACCGCTGGCGGTGGATTCCAGCGCCAGGCCGCAGTCGATGCCGATCCACTGCCCGCCGGAGCCATACAGGTACAGGTTGGCACCGAACATCCCGGCTCCACCGAGGGCGACAAAGAAGGGACCGGGCTGGCGGTGAAGTTGCTCGAAACGGGGTACAGGCATGCGCAATTCCATCAGGGACCTGGCTACAGCTTAGCAGTGTCGGTAGCGGGTCAGCCAAAGAACCAGTAGCACACCCCGATGGCGGTGAGCATGCCGGCCAGATCCGAGATCAGCGCACAGCCCAGTCCGTGGCGGATGCGGGTGATGCCGACCGCGCCGAAATACACCGCCAGCACGTAGAAGGTGGTCTCGGTGCTGCCCTGGAAGGTGGCGGCCAGCAGCGCTGGGAAGCTGTCGACGCCGAAAGTATCCATGGTCTCGATCATCATCGCCCGGGCGCCGCTGCCGGACAGCGGCTTCATGAAGGCGGTGGGCAGGGCGTCGATGAAGCGGGTATCCCAGCCTGCGCCCTCCACCAGCCAGCGGATACCCTCCAGCCCGGCATCCAGCACGCCGCTGGCGCGCAGTACGCCAATGGCCACCAGCATGGCGATCAGGAACGGCAACAGGGAGATGGTGAAGCTGAAGCCCTCTTTGGCGCCGGCGATGAAGGTGTCGTAGACCTTGACCTTGCGCAGCGCGGCCACGCCGAGGAACAGGATGACAATACCGAACAGGGTCAGGTTGCCAACCAGCGACGAGGTCGCCGCCAGCGCCTGGGCGGACATGCCCGCCAGACTGGTCAGCAGCAGCCCCATGCCGACGGCACCGGCCAGCAGGTAGGCCAGCACCACCGGGTCGTGCAGGCGCAGGCGCTGCATGAAGGCGACTGTCAGCAGGCCGACCAGGCTGGAGGCGGTGGTCGCCAGCAGGATCGGCAGGAAGACCAGGGTCGGGTCGCTGGCGCCCTGTTGCGCGCGGTACATGAAGATGGTGACCGGCAGCAGGGTCAGCGAGGAGCTGTTGAGCACCAGGAACAGGATCTGCGCGTTGGTCGCGGTGTCCTTCTGCGGGTTGAGTTCCTGCAGCGAGTGCATGGCCTTGATGCCGATCGGTGTGGCGGCGTTGTCCAGGCCAAGGATATTGGCGGCAAAGTTCATGCTGATATGCCCCAGCGCCGGGTGGCCGCTGGGCACCTCCGGCATCAGGCGACGGAACAGCGGGTCCAGTACCCGGGCCAGCAGGCGGATCAGCCCGGCCTTCTCGGCAATCGCCAGAAAGCCCAGCCACAGGGTCATGGTGCCCACCAGCACCAGCACGATCTCCACGCTGAGCCGGGCCATGTCGAACAGCGCGGCAACCAGCCGACTGAAGACTTCGCTGTCGCCTACGCCCAGCCACTGCCACAGCGCAGCGGCAAAGGCAGCGAGAAAGAAGCTCAGCCAGATTCCATTGAGCATGGGGCGGGCAATCCTTTGATCAGGGTGGGGTCAGGTCGCGGGTGACTTCATTCAGGCCGCGGTGTTGCTCGATTTCGGCGAAGCTGCCGGGCACCAGCGCTGCCAGTATGGCAGCGGTCTGGGCATCCGGCTCGCCGTCATGTCGGGCGGGCCGAAAGCGCATCTGGAAGGCGGCTATCACGTTGCGCAGGGCATCGGTCTGGCCGGGGCGGGCGCTGGTGTTGTAGCCGAAGCGTTGCAGGCTGGTCTCGAACCAGGCCAGCGGCGGTGTCTGCCCGGCCAGCAGGTATTCATACTGGGTAACCCGGGCGGCATCCGGCCAGATTGCCACACCGGCCTCGGCCAGTTGCTGCCAGGGGAACAGCGGCCCCGGATCGAGCTTGCGCTGCGGGGCGATGTCGCTGTGGCCGAGCACCCGCTCCGGCGGCAGGCCGTGACGCTGCAGTATGTCCTGCAGCAGCGGGATCAGCCGTTCGATCTGCTGCGGGTTCCAGGCATACCATTCCCGGCCCTGCTCGGTATCCCGGTAGCCGGGGTGGACTATCTCGATACCGATGGAGCTGGCATTCAACCAGCTGCGGCCCTGCCAGCTGCTGTCCCCGGCATGCCAGGCGCGGCGCTCTTCATCCACCAGTCGGTAGATGGTGGCTGGCTGGTCGTTGATCAGGTAATGGCTGCTGACCTCGCCCCGGGTCAGGGTATTCAGCGCCCGGCTGGCGTTGGACGAGGTGTAGTGCAGGATGACGTACTGCACCCGGCTGTCCTGCCCACGGGCCTGATGGCTGGTATCGATACGCAGCCGGTCGCCGCAGGCGGTCAGCAGCAGGCTGGCCGCGAGCAGACACAGGAAACGCAGCGAAAGGAACCCGCAGTGACGCATTATTGGCCGATGATCGGCAGATTGCACATGCTCGGTGGCAGGCGGATATGCATGGCCACCGGCAGGTGATCGGAGATCGGCTGCGGCAACACGTCGACCTGCTCGATACTCAGGCTCGGGCTGAGCAGGATGTGGTCGAGTACCCGGGCCGGCTTCCAGCTCGGGTAGGTACCGGGCAGGCTGGCAGTATGCAGGTTGCTGCCACTGAGCGGCGAGCGCTCCAGCAGATCCTCGGCGTGGGTGTTCATGTCGCCCATCAGCACCACATGGCTGTGGTCGGCAATCCGCTCGCGGATATAGGCCAGTTGACTGGCGCGGGTGCGGGTACTCAGCGCCAGGTGCATCATCACCACCAGCAGACTGTCCGGTCCCTGGCCGAAGCTGGTCAGGATGGCCCCACGCCCCGGCAGCATGCCCGGCAGCTTGTGGTCCTCCAGCAGTTGCGGCTGGTAGCGGCTGAGAAAACCGTTGGAGTGCTGGGCAAAGCGCCCCAGGTTGCGGTTCAGTTGCTGGTACCAGTAGGGGAACTGGCTTTCCCGGGCCAGGTGCTCCACCTGGTTGACGAAGCCGGAGCGGATGCTGCCGCCGTCCACTTCCTGCAGCGCGACCACGTCAAACTCGCTGAGCAGTCGGGCGATCTGGCCCAGGGTCTGCTGGCGGCGGGCGTGGGGCAGCAGATGCTGCCAGCTGCGGGTCAGGTAGTGGTGATAACGCTGGGTATTGATGCCGACCTGGATGTTGAAGCTGAGCAGCTTCAACACCTCCGGCAGGGTGGGCACCTCATCGGCACATGCCCAGTTCGGGTTGCTCTGCATGCAGGCGGGCGCCATCGATCCCTGGGTGGCGCGTCGCCATGGAATGTTACCCGCTGCAATCATTACTGCACCCCCTCGTTCAGGGACTTTCCTGTTCTACCAGATAGTCGGCGATTTTCAGCATGTCTTCAAAGCTGCCCGCCATACCGCCTTCAATGCGGTACTTGCCGTTGACGATCAGCGTGGGTACGCCGGTCGCGCGATAGGTTCTTGCCAGACGCTTGGCCTGGGCGATTTTCAGTTTGACCCCGGGGGACGCCCAGGTCTTGCGGAACTCGTCTTCATCGACGCCATACTGCTTGAGCAGTTTGACCATGGCATTGACGTCCGCCAGCCGCTCACCCTGATTATGGATGGCCTGGAAGATCGCCGTGTGGGTGTCGTCCAGCTTGTTCATGCTTTCCAGAGTGTAGAACAGTTGACCGTGGGTATCCCAAGCGCCGCCGAAGAAGGCTGGTACCGGGCGGAAATAGGCCTGTTCCGGGAGGCTCTGCTTCCACTCGCTGATCAGCGGCTCGAAGGTGAAGCAGTGGCCGCAGCCGTACCAGAACAGCTCGGCTACTTCGACCCGGTCCGGCTCCTGGGTCGGGGCAACGGCGGGCAGCTGGACGTAATGCACCCCTTCCTGATACTGAGTGCTCTGGGCCTGCGCCAGCGCCAGACTGCCCAGCAACCAGACCAACCCTATGGATAATACCTTGCGCATGTGTGTCTCCGGACGAACGTGGCTGCCATTAAGGCCGCGTGATGGCAAAAAGGTTCCCGACAGCCGGGCTGCCGTTGTGTTTTCTGTTTTCAACAGTCGCAAAAAAGGGTGGCCAGAGCCACCCTTTTTTTATCACCAGCTGTTGCAGACTGCTCCGCAGCTCAGCGCAGACCCTGGATATACTCGGCAACTGCCTGGATATCCTTGTTGCTCAGGCGCTCGGCGATGGTGCGCATGACCATGATGTCGCCGTCGTTGGTGCGGTCGCCTTCGCGGAAGTCGGTCAGCTGCTTGATGGTGTACTGGGCGTGCTGACCTGCCAGGTGCGGGTAGCCAGCGGGCTCGTTACCCTGACCGGTGGGCGAGTGGCAACCGGTGCAGGCAGGCAGACCGGTCTTCAGGTTGCCGCCACGGTAGATGGCTTCGCCACGCTCGGCCAGATCGGCGTCGGCAACACCGCCAACCAGGGTCTGGGACTCGTAGTAGGCAGCAACGTCAGCCATGTCCTGTTCGTTCAGGTTGGTCAGCATGCCGGTCATTTCGGGCACGTTGCGCACACCGCTCTTGATATCCATCATCTGCTTGAGCAGGTAGCGCTCACCCTGACCGGCCAGCTTCGGCCAGTTCGGCATGATGCTGTTGCCATCGGCGCTATGACAGGCTGAACAGATAGCCACTTTGCCCTCACCGGCAGCGGCATCACCCTGCAGCGCATGGGCCGAACCGGCCACACCGAGGGATAACACTAGACCTACAAGTAATTTATTCATCGGCTAATCCAATTACGGCTGAAAATGATCAGGTCTGGCCTGCGTCCGGTCTTGTTGACCGCGTTCTATGCAGGCCGCCTCGTAATGCGTGATGACAGAATAGTGCTGCCGGCACAAATAAGCGCCCATGCTAGCGACCACCTGAAGCCAGCGCAATGGTCATTCTGTCGCAGTGCACTGTCACGATATAAACCGGCGGCATTATATACTAAGCTAGCGGCTCACGTGAATGTATCAAGACATCGAAGCGGATAATCCTCCCCATGCCCCCAGTCATACCGCTGGCTATCCTCTGCCAGACCGCCAGTTTTATCAAAAGCGCCAGCCAGGTCGATCAGTGCCCTGCGGACCAGGGCCTGGAAGTGGCCTTTGCCGGTCGCTCCAATGCGGGCAAGTCCAGCGCATTGAATACCCTGACCCATGCCCGGCTGGCGCGTACCTCGAAGACCCCCGGCCGCACCCAGCTGATCAACTTCTTCGGGTTGGATGAACAGCGGCGGCTGGTGGACCTGCCCGGCTACGGCTACGCCAAGGTGCCGCTGGAGCTGAAGGAGCACTGGAAACAGCATCTCGACGCCTATCTGACCAGCCGCCAGTCGCTGGCCGGGGTGGTGCTGGTAATGGATATCCGCCATCCGCTGTCGCCGTTCGATTGCATGATGCTGGAGTGGGCGGATACCACTGGCCTGCCGGTGCATATTCTGCTGAGCAAGGCGGACAAGCTGTCCTTTGGCGCGGCCAAGGGTGAACTGCTCAAAGTGCAGAACCGGGTGCGCAAGGAGTTTGGCAACCGTGCCACGGTGCAGCTGTTTTCCTCGCCCAAGCGGCTGGGGGTGGATGAAGCCCATGCGGTGCTGGAGGGCTGGTTGTTTCCGCAAGATGCGGAGGTAGAGGCGGAATAGGCTGGCTGAGGCCCCGACCACCCAAATCCCGGGCAAAAAAAACCCCGAACTTCTATGGGGAGGGAAGGTTCGGGGTTCAACGATCGGGCTGTGCCAGGGAGGGACACCCGATTTTCTGCCAACACTAAATCACATCCAAGGAGCATGAACGGCATGACAGGCCGTTCAATATCTCTGACCGGGCCTGTTGGGTGAAGTTCCACCTGTCGATGAATATTTTTCCGGCGCTCAGCGATCACCGCCCACGGCGAAGTTGGGCAGGCTGTTGACCGGCTGGGAGAACTCGAAGGGGATGGAAACGGTGTTCAGCCCGGTGTTCTTCTGCACCACAAAATGCAGGTGCGGCCCGGTGCTGTTGCCAGTATTGCCGGATAGCGCCAGCAACTCTCCGGCCCGTATCCGCTGCCCTTCGCGTACCTGTACCGAGCCTTGCTTCAAGTGCAGGTATACGCCCATGGTGCCGTCGTCATGCAGCATGCGCACGAAGTTGCCAGCCGGGTTGGTGCCACGGCCGCTCTGATTGTTCTCGGTTCTGATCACCACTCCCGAGCGGGCGGCGACTATCGGGGTGCCCACCGGCATGGCGATGTCGATGGCGTAGCGACCCTTGGGCCCAGTATGGCTGTAACGTCCGCCGGGGCCCTGGGTCATGCGGAACGGGCCGCCACGCCAGGGCAGCGGATACCTGGCGGTCAGGTGC
The DNA here is from genome assembly GCA_012735335.1 of Gammaproteobacteria bacterium. GTDB lineage: Bacteria > Pseudomonadota > Gammaproteobacteria > Pseudomonadales > Pseudomonadaceae > Halopseudomonas. The sequence continues at coordinate 868 of JAAYHO010000068.1, read as the reverse complement.
TGGGCCCGGGGGTCGCCCAGGGCGTAGCGCAGCTTGTGTTCATGCCGGGGAGTGCCGGTGCCGGAGGGAGCCAGGGTGAGCAGGCGGATTTCACTGCGCGGTTGCAGTACCCAGCGGATGGGCTTGCTCGGCGCGCCCAGCACATGCTCGGCCCGGGTGATTTCCAGTTCGATCTCCACCGGGGCATACAGGTCGTTGGTGACCAGCAGGGTTTCGCCACCGGCGTGCTTGCGGGTGGTGACATAGACCTTGCTGTCGTTCTCCTCGACGATATTGTCGTTGAACACGAACACCTGAGCGCCCGCTACCCGTTGGTCGGTGTAGGTCACCACGCCGTTGGCGTCGGTGTATTTGTAGATGGTCGAGCCCAGCAGAGCCGGGCTGGCCAGCAGCAGGGCCAGCGCCAATATAGAGGTACGCATCCGTTGCAACCATTCAAGGCATGACAGAACAGCAAGGATAAACGCTGCCGCATGCGAAAGCGACCCGCCGAGACGGGTTACCCCGACCGCTGGTCAGCGATCGGGGGTTACTCTCCACAAGGTGTTGGACAGATCATCGGCCACCAGCAGCGCGCCAGCCGGGTCGACGGTCACGCCGACCGGGCGGCCACGGGTCTTGCCGTCCTCGCCACGGAAGTTGTAGACGAAGTCGATCGGGTCGCCACTGGGCCGCCAGCGAGCCGGCAGCAGCTCTGCTCAGGCGCTGTTCGGCTGCAGGCTGTAAGTGCGCAGGTGTGCAGCAAAATCCTCCAGCACCCGGATGCGGGTGGCCTCGGCCTGGGCGCACCAGTCCTTGAGCGCCTGGACCATTTCGTGGCCGTTGCTGCTGGTGCGGCCCCAGATCTGTTGCAGGGACTGCTGCTTCT
>JAAYHO010000489.1 GCA_012735335.1 Gammaproteobacteria bacterium | reverse complement strand
TGGCGTGCCGAGCTGAGTCAGGCCAACGCCGAACTCAACAGCCTCAGCCAGAACGTCGATGGCCTGGCCGACCGGGTCAAGCACGCGGAGATCCGCTCGCCGGTCAGCGGTACTGTGCAGCGGCTGTTGTACAACACCATCGGTGGCGTGGTGCAGCCGGGCTCCACGGTGATCGAAATCGTTCCCGCCGACGACCGCCTGCTGGTGGAAGCGAAGATCGCACCCAAGGACATCGCCTTCCTGCGGCCGGGGTTGCCGGCGACCATCAAGCTGCACGCCTATGACTTTTCCATTTATGGCGGGGTATCCGCAACCCTGCAGCACATCAGCGCCGACACCATTACCGACGAGCGCGACAACACCTATTACCTGGTGCGGGCCATGACCACTGACAGCGAGTTCATTGAACGCTTGTCGGTCATCCCCGGCATGACCGCACAGCTGGACATCATGACCGGCAAGAAAAGCATTCTGTCGTACCTGCTTAAACCCTTATTGCGCGCCAAGGCCAATGCCTTGAGCGAGCGTTGAAACCATTTGGCAATTGTCGGCTCTGGCCGCATTGGAATCTGTAATCGAGGTCCGTTATGAACACTTTGGCAACCGTGGTAAACCTGATTGGTCGCGCCTGGGCAGTAAATGCGGACGGCGAGCGTCGTGAGATTCGGGTCGGCGATCGTTTGCGTGGGGATGAAATGCTGGTCACTGAACCGGGTGCCCGGGTTGACCTTGATTTCGGCAATAACCAACAGCTGACCTTTCTCGGCGAGCAACAGCAGAATATCGCCGAGGCAGTCGCAGACCTGCCCGCACTGCCGGCTACCACACCGGGCCCGCAGGCCGACAGCGCCGACCAGCCGCAGCCCGAAGCGCGTCAGCGCCAGGGCGAGCCGGAAGGCCATAATTTCGTTCAACTGGTACGCATTCAGGAGATCATCGAGGCTGACGGTATCACTCCCCTGACCCTTGAACGCATTCAGGAGGTGCTCCAGCCGTTGGGCATGAGCCTGCCCGAGCGGGGCTACGATCCGGACGAATGGCGTGAACATCGCGGCCACGAAGAACGCTATGAAACAGCCCCGGCGGCGCGGACTCCCTCATTGACTATTGAGCTGCTGGGTGCAGGCCCGGACGGCGTATATAACCAAGAGGAAATCGGCCCCGACGGCAACGTCACCGCCCAGATTGTTCTGAATGACAGGGTGCGCGAAGGTGACCGGCTGGTGGTCACTGATGGCGAAGGCAATATATTGGTGGATCGCCTGGTGACTGCTGAAGACCTGCGTGACGCTTTTCGGGTGGAAGTCCCGGTCGAGCCAGGGCAGAGCAGCGTGGTGGTGGAAGCCAGGATCACCACTCCGACAGGTTTCAGTGGTGATGGTCAGGATGAAAAATCAGTAGATAACGTCGTTCCTACCGCCACCGTGCAATTGCAGGGCGCCGGCCCTGATGGTGTTTACAACGCGGAAGAGATCGGCTCGGATGGTAGTGTTCCTGCGCTGGTCACCCCAGGGCCTACCGTGGAAGTGGGCGATATTATCAAGGTGACGGACGGGAGCGGCACTGTGTTGCTCGAGCGTCCGGTAACCCAGGCCGATCTGGATAATGGTGTGATAGTACAGGTGCCGGTGTCGCCCGGTGATACCGAAGTGCCTGTCACCGTCGTTATCACTGATCCGGCTGGCAATACTGGAAGCGGTGAGGACTCACGGTTGGTAGACAATATCGTCCCGACCGTGACGGTAGAGCTGCAAGGTGCAGGTTCCGATGGCACCTATAACGCAGCAGAAATCGGCCCGGACGGCACCGTCCCCGCATTGGTTACCCTCGGCTCGACTGTAGCG
>JAAYHO010000488.1 GCA_012735335.1 Gammaproteobacteria bacterium | reverse complement strand
GGTTTTTCTTCCAGCGGCTCGGAGTGTGTGGGCGGTCTGGGGTGCAGGGTTGTGCCGACCGTCGGTTTTCAGGGATGAAAACCGCGAGCTTACATGGACGTACTTGCAGCGTGTCGGCACGGCCCTGCACCCCAGCAAGCCATGCTCAGACTCGCAGCATGGTCGACGCACAGACAGAAAACGTTACTCCTGCCCCTGATACTCCACCCGCTGCACCAGACTCTGTTTCATGTAATCCACCAGTTTCCGTACCTTGGGAGAGAGGTGGCGTTGTTGGGGGTAGAGGGCCCAGACGGCGGTGTGGGGTGGTTGGTGTTGAGTGAGCAGGGCGCGCAGGGCGCCGCTGCGCAGGTGGGAGTGGACGTAGTAATCGGGTAGTTGGCACAGACCGAAGCCGCGCAGGGCGGCGTCGAGGACGGCGCGGCCGCTGTTGCAACGCCAGTTGCCCTGGACCCGTACCGGGATTTCCCGGCCCGCTTCGGCGAAATCCCAGGTGTCGCTGCTGCCGATCAGGCAGTTGTGGCGGGGCAACTCGGACAGGCTGTGGGGCGCGCCGTGGCGTTCCAGGTAGCTGGGGGCGGCGCACAGGTACATGCGGCGGGGGGCCAGGCGGGTGGCGACCAGGCGGGAGTCCTGCAGGCGGCCGAGGCGGATGGCCAGGTCGAACTGGCCGTGCAGCAGGTCCATGGTCTGGTTGGTCAGGTTCATCTCGATGCGCAGTTGCAGGTGCTGCTGCATGAAGTCGTTGACCAGCGGCATGATGAATTCCTCGCCGTAGGCGACCGAGCAGGTCATGCGCAGCAGCCCCTTGGGCTCGCTGGACAGATCGGTGACCGCCTGGATGGCTTCGTCCCGGGCATCCTGCAGGTGCTGGCAGTGTTGCAGGAAGGTCTGGCCGGCTTCGGTCAGGGTGACCCGGCGGGTGCTGCGGTAGAACAGTCGGGTCTGCAGGCGGTCTTCCAGCCGGGCGATCTGGCGGCTGATGTGGGAGGAGGAGACGCCGAGCTTCCTGGCCGCACCGCTGAAGTGGCCGAGTTCGGCGACGCAGACGAATTCGTCCAGTCCGCTCCATCTGCTCATGCTGATTATCCCTGTGTGGCAATAATGTTTTGTCTTGCGGGCTATTATCCATTATCTGCTGGTTTACTACACTGCATGGGATGTGTTCATTAATCAGGAGCGGAGGGTTCCCATGATCAAGTCCCGTGCTGCAGTGGCCTTTGAAGCAGGCAAACCGTTGGAAATCGTTGAAGTGGACGTGGCTCCGCCGCAGGCCGGTGAGGTGCTGGTGCGCATCGTCGCTACCGGGGTTTGCCATACCGATGCCTTTACCCTGTCCGGGGCGGATCCGGAGGGTGTGTTCCCGGCGATCCTCGGCCATGAAGGCGGCGGCATTGTCGAGGCGGTGGGTGAGGGGGTGACTTCGCTGGCGGTGGGTGATCACGTGATTCCGCTGTATACCGCCGAGTGCGGCGAGTGCAAGTCCTGCAAATCCGGCAAGACCAACCTCTGTACCGCAGTGCGTGCCACCCAGGGCAAGGGTCTGATGCCCGACGGTACCACCCGTTTCTCCTACAAGGGCCAGCCGATCTATCACTACATGGGCTGCTCGACCTTCTCCGAATACACCGTGCTGCCGGAGGTGTCCCTGGCCAAGGTGCAGAAGGAGGCGCCGCTGGAGGAAGTCTGTCTGCTGGGCTGTGGCGTGACCACCGGTATCGGTGCGGTGCTGAATACGGCCAAGGTGGAGGCGGGCTCCTCGGTGGCGATCTTTGGTCTGGGCGGTATCGGTCTGGCGGCGATCATCGGCGCGAAGATGGCTGGTGCCAGCCGCATCATCGCCATCGATATCAACCCGGACAAGTTCGACAAGGCCCGGGAGCTGGGTGCCACTGACTTCGTCAACCCGAAGGAACATGAGCAGCCGATCCAGCAGGTGATCATCGATATGACCGACGGTGGTGTGGACTACTCCTTCGAGTGTGTCGGCAACGTCGAGCTGATGCGTGCGGCGCTGGAATGCTGCCACCGTGGCTGGGGCGAGTCGACCATCATCGGCGTGGCCGGTGCCGGTCAGGAAATCAGTACCCGTCCGTTCCAGCTGGTTACCGGCCGGGTCTGGCGCGGCAGTGCCTTCGGTGGTGTCAAGGGCCGTACCGAGCTGCCCAGCTATGTGGAAAAGGCGCAGAAGGGCGAGATTCCGCTGAATACCTTCATCACCCACACCATGGGGCTGGAGGATATCAACAAGGCGTTTGATCTGATGCATGAAGGCAAGAGTATTCGCTCGGTGATCCACTTCTGAGCCAGCGCCTCCTCCGGCATTGCGGGGAGCGCAGCGGCGTGGCAGTCCAGGGACCTCGGTGCCTCCGGCGCGCACTGGATTGCCGCGCTGCGCTCGCAATGACGGGGGGAGTGGCGGAGGGTGGTACGGTACCAAACAAGGCCGTCCAGCCTGCTTCGTCATTGCGAGGAGCGCAGCGACGTGGCAATCCACGGGCCTCGGTGTCTCC
>JAAYHO010000067.1 GCA_012735335.1 Gammaproteobacteria bacterium | reverse complement strand
TGTCAGGATGGGAATAATGCGCGCCTCGGATGGCTACATAGCTCAGTTGGTTAGAGCACAGCATTCATAATGCTGGGGTCCCTGGTTCAAGTCCAGGTGTAGCCACCAACAAATTCAAAGGCTTAGCTTCGGCTAGGCCTTTTTTGTTGCACATTCACAAAGACCGGCCCGCCGTTGTGTGCGTCAGACTCGCAGAGCACGCATCTGGTGAAATATCGAGGTGCAAGGTAATCTCGGGGCGAGATGCAAGAAGCAACATGGAGAGTTGAGTTTGAGGGCCAACCCCAATGACGCGCCGCCGCGCCTGACCCCAAACCACCGAAAGCTGGCAATAGGGTTCGTTGCAGCTGCAGCCCTGGCTGCAGGTATTGTCCATTTGGCCGTTAAACAGGACTGGTGGTCTGACAGACTTGCCGAGTCCGGACCACCCATCTACCAACCGTCCCCCGTTGCAACCAGCAGCCCAAGCTCTGAGGAGCTGTTCTGGGATAGCGTTGAGCAAGACCAACAGGCAACATCAGAAACATCGACCGAGCGGCAAACAGTGTTCAATGACACCAACTATAAACCGCGTCAACCAGTAAACCGCATCCCCCCACCGCCGGATATCCCAGCACGTCCTCAACGCCCTGTCACACCTGCGGGGTTGAATGGAAGCATGGCCGCGATGATCCCCTGGACCACAGCAAGAAATAGGACCACCTATTACCCTGTGCGCTACCGCTGGAACAACAGCACAATCAACCGACTGGACTTCTGCACACTGGATTCCCCTCACCGTCCAGGCTCCATTCAATACAGGGAGTGCCGGAAAGCCGCCAAAGCCTATCTGCGCAAGGAGTGCCGGGAGGGCAGAAACAAGTCTCAGCAGATGAGGCGAATGTATTGCCACGCAGAAAGCGCTTTCCGACATTGAACTTGAGCTCTGCTGTTTGAGTATCTCCCTCACACTACTGGCATCCGCATCCAGATCCCGGATCGCCCCTACCCTGTCACCCTGCGCCACAACGCCCGCCCGATCACCCGCACCTTATCCCTGGGGGTAAAGCGTTTGAGGGTGGCCTTGACCACGCCTTCGGTGAAACGGGTGCGCTTGCTGTAGTCGATCTGCACATCCACCAGTACCGGCTGGTTGTTACTGGCCAGCCGCAGAGCCTCGGCAATCCCCGTGGCGCAGTCCTCATTGCCGTCAATACGCACGAAGGCTGCTCCGGTTGCTTCGGCCAGCGCGGCAATATTCAACGGTTTGAGCACGGTGCAGGTCTTGCGGTTGTAAGGCACTTCCTGTGCCTGGGCGATCTGGGACAGCTCGCCGTCATTGAATACGAACAATGGCACGCCCAGCTCCAAGCTGCTGGCGGTAACGGTCTCCAGGCCGGTCATGCGCAATGCCCCATCCCCTACTATGCCAACCACCTGCCGATCAGGGTTGGCCAGTTTGGCGCCTATCGTGGCCGGTACGCAGTAGCCCATGGCGTTGAAGTCGCTGGGTGAGATAAAGCCGCGACCGACATGGATCGGCATCAGCTCTGCCAGCAGGAAGGTATGGTTGCCATCGTCGGCCACCAGGATGGCATCATCCGCCAGTTGCCGGCGCAGCTCCTGGCAGAAGTGCGCCGGATTGACCCGCCCCTTGCTGTCATGCTGCAGCCAGCTCTGCAGGTAGGCAGCCTTGTCTCTGGCAATCTGTTCAGGCAATACGCTGCTGCGCGGTGTCGGCTGCAACGCCCGCACTTCGGCCAGCAGCGCCGGAATGACCTGCCTGGCATCCCCTGCCAGCGTCACATTGGCAGGGTAGTTGGCGTTGAATACCTGGGGATTGATATCGACATGGATCAGCTGCTCCGGTACCGGCATGCTGTAGCTGCCGGTTGGTATCTCGGAAAAGCGCGTGCCGATGGCCAGCAGGCAGTCGCAGCGGGCAAAGGCATTTTCCGCGGCGGGCACGGCGTAGGCACCAAAGCCCATGCCGGTATGCAGTGGATGGTTGGCCGGAAAGGCGCTCAGCCCCTGCAGGGTGGTGCACACCGGAGCGCCGAGCAACTCGGCCAGCTCGATCAGTTGCGGCTGGACATCCACTGCTCCCCAGCCGACGAAAAGACCCGGCTGACCGGCGTCGACCAGCAGCTGCGCCGCCCGGCGCACTGCCGCCACCTCCGGTGCCGTCCCGGTATCCGACTCCGCCTGGTACTCGAGCAGCCCATCCACGTCGCCGAGAAAGTTGCCGATATTGTAGGGCAGCTCGATAAACACTGGCCCCGGCTCGCCACTGGTGGCAATGCGGTAGGCCTCGTAGAAGGTAGGAATCACCTCGGCATGGCGCAGGATACGGAAGCTGGCCTTGACGATGGGTTTGAGCAGGGCATGCTGATCGATATCGTGCAGCTGATAACGCCGCCCGCTCTCACTGTGGATGCCGCCGGATATGATCAGCATGGGAATACCGTCCAGCCCGGCCTCGCCTATACCGCTGGCGGCATGGGTGACTCCGGCGGCGGGCACAATGGCTAGAGTGCCGATGCTGTTGCCCGTGCGGCTGACCGCATCGGCCATGAAGGCGGCGCCGCATTCGTGGGCTACCAGTACCGGCTGGATCTGTTCCGAGGCATTGAGTTCGTCATACAGCTCGGTATTGTGTACACCGGGTATTCCGAACGTATGGGTGACGCCCAGTTGCTCCAGGGCATGACGGGCCAATGCAGCACCGGTCTTCTTCATGTTTGCTTCTCCATTTCTGGTTATTCCAGAGGCCGATTGGCGATGCCACGGGCCACTCGCCTTCCGTTGAAAATGCAGTTGGACAGGAAGGTGCCTTCCAGCGAGCGTATGCCACTGATACCTCCCCCACCAAAGCCCGCCGCCTCGCCTGCGGCGTACAGACCCGGCACCTGCTGCCCCTGAGCATCCAGCACCCGGCCGTGCAGATCGGTCAGCATGCCACCCATACTCTTGCGGCTGATCAGCCGGGTACGAATGGCAATCAAGGGTCCGGCGTTCGGCTCGAGAATCCGCTGGAAGCGGCAGGTACGTATCCGGTCGCTGCGCCACTGGCGCAACTGGACCAGGCGGCGTAACTGCTCGTCGTTGTGCAGGCGTCGACCACGGGCAATGGCAGCGTCATAACGCTCGATATCCGCCCGCATGAGATCCGGCTGCAAGCGTCCATCCCTGGCCAGCACTGCCATGGCCGTCGCCAGTTCCGGCAGGCTGTCCGCCGCCAGCACATCGGGGTTGTGGTCGATCAACTCGCGCACCAGCTGGCGATTACCGCGCAGCAGCTGCCATAACAGGCGCAGCGGTCTGCGGTCGCGAAAATACGGATTGGCATCCGTGCCGGAGACCGCCAGCTCCCTGATCGCGATCCGCCAATTGAGTATCTGCCAACCGTATTGGCCGGGCAGATGGCCAATACGCTTGCACAGGTCGTGGGTATCAAAACCGGTAACCAGCGGCTGCGGACCGATGCGGCGGCCACAGGGTTCCAGCCACAGCGCCGAGCGAGCCGGGATCAGGCTGATGCCGTGATGCGGGTACTGCGGTTGCGGATGGGCGATACCGGCGGCGTAGTTCCACATCTGCCCCAGCTTGACCACCTGCCCCCCGACCTGCTGTACCTGATCATGCAGAGCCCCGTCAGCCCGGGGATCAGTGCCGTTGAGCAGATTTTCCGGAAAAGGCCCGTAGACAGGATCCCAATGAGCCCTTACCCGCTCCAGATTGCCATTGATACCGCCGCTGCATAGCACCACATGCTCTGCGTCCACGGTAAAATCCCCCTGTGGCCCCCGCCCGCTGCAGCCAACCACCGCGCCATCACGCCGGATCAAACCCAGCACCCGGTGCTCGAACAGGGTTCGCAGGCGGGCCCTGTACACATGCTCGAACAGCTGCCCGGCGAGGGTCTGCACCACTCCACGGCCGCAGCCCCAGGCTACATGGTAGCGGGGCACCGAATTGCCATCCCCGTTGTTACCCCGCTCCACCCACTGCACCGCCGGAAAGAAGCGGATACCCCGGGCATGCAGCCAGTCATAGATATCCTCTTTATTACGCGCGGCATAGGCCCGCGCCCAAGCCATCGCCCAACCATCGTCGGCCTGGAATTGGGCGGCGCGGTACCAATCCTCGAGCAGCAACTCCGGTGAGTCGGCGATACCATTGCGCTTCTGCTCCGGCGTGCCACTGAGCAGCATCCCACCAAACGCATCATTGGCCTGGCCACCACACTGGGCTCGGGAGGCCGCATCCAGCAGCAGCACACTGTGCCCCTGATCGAGCAGCTCCAGAGCCGTGCTGATCCCCGCCAGCCCAGCACCGATAACCAATGTTTCACAACTGTAGCGCGCAATACCCATGCGCAATCCCTCTATTTCCCTGCATATCCTGATGATAGGAGGCGGCAGAAAGCACGGCCTGACATTTCACGAATGGAAAGTTGACATTTTGCGCAGCAAGTCACAGGCTCAGGGTAGTTCCCCCGAGGGCCTGTAATGACTCGAATTGCCCGCAGTGCAGTCTTTATCGGCTTTGACCGGCTGTGCCACGAATATCAGGTAAATCCGCATACAGTGCTGCTGCGTTGCGGACTGGATCCGCTGGTGTTGCGCAGAGCCGACCTGTATCTACCCTACGCCCGTTTCGCCCAGGCGCTGACACTGGCCGCGGAGGAAGGCCATTGCCCAAACTTCGGGCTACTCCTGAGCGAATACCATGACTACCTGGTGCTGGGTCCCTTCGGCCTGCTGCTGGCCCAGGCAGAGAGCTTCAGTGAGGTGCTCAAGCTGACCCAGCAGTATGTGCATCTGCATGCACAGGGGGTCGCCCTGAGCGCACAGCAAGAGGGTGATCACCTGCAAGTGGAATATCGTCTGGAGCTGCCCGAAGCCGATGATCTGCGGCAGTTGCTCGAACTGGGGCTGGGCGTGGTGCACCGCTCCATGCACAGCCTGTTCGGCGAGCAGTGGCAACCACTGGAAGTATCCATGCGCCATGCCTGCATGGGCCAGCTGGAGGATTACACCCGTTTCTTCGGCTGTCCGGTGCTGTTCGATCAGCCCCGGGATGGCATCCGCGCCGGAGCCCAGACCATTGAGCTACGCCCACGTGAGCAGCGCCCCCAGCTCAAGACCCACCTGCTGGAGCAGTACGCTCATCGCCACCAGATACCCACCGATCTGGTCAGTCGCGTGCGGCTGATCCTGCAATCCATTCTGTCGACCGGCGAAGCTTCACTGGATGTGGTGGCCCGCCTGCTCGGTCAGCACCCGCGCAGCCTGCAATATGCGCTGCAGCAGCAGTCCCTGAATTTCCGGCAACTGCTCGATGAGGTCCGCTACAACGAGGCTCGGCAACAGCTGCAGCTGTCCCGACAATCGATCACCGATCTGGCCCTGCACCTGGGCTACTCGGATGAAACGGCCTTTTCCAGAGCTTTCAAGCGTTGGAGCGGAGTGCCGCCGAGACTGTGGCGAGAACAATCTCGCAGCGGCGCCCAGGCTATCGCCAGCGCGTCGCCAGAATCAGACCGGCAAAGGTAAGCAGCCCGCCAACCAGGTGGTACCAGGACAGTTGCTCACCGAGCAGCAGAACACCCAGCAGAGCGGTAAACACCGGCGTAAGATAGCTGAACAACGAGGCGGTGGCCGGCCCCATGACCTTGACCCCGTTATTCCAGGCCACATAGGCCACCAATGATGCGAAGACTGCGGTATAGGCCACCGCCCCCAGCGCCTGCCAGCTCAAGGGCATCGGGCCGAGCTGAGTGAACTCCCAGAGATAGAAAGGCGACAGCAGCGGCACACCGCACAGCAGCATGGCCGCCATCAGCACCAGCCCGGGTACCGGCAACACCCAGCGCTGCAGCAGCACGGAATACAGCCCCCAGGACATGACCGCGACCAGCATGATCAGATCACCATCATTGAATTCGAGCAGCAGCAGACGCTGGGGTTGCCCGCCAGCGAGGATCAGCAACAACCCGCAGCAGCCAAACAGCGCACCCACCACCGTCGCCCGCATCGGCCACTGGCGCAGCAACAGCACCGACCAGAAGAACGCCGCCACCGGCAGTCCGGTACCCACCAGCGTCAGGTTGATGGCTGTGGTGCTCTGCGCTGCCTGATATAACAGGGTGTTATAGGACGAGATGCTCAGCGCCGAGAGAATTATCAGACGCCACCAGTGCGCCAGAAGCAGCCGCCGGTACTGCCACAGACCACGCAGGGTAAAGGGCAGCAGCAGCAACAAAGCGCAGCTCCAGCGCCAGAACGACAGGCCGATCGGCGGCAACATGCCCGCCGTAGCCCGGGCGATGAGCGCGTTACCCGCCCACGCCAGGCCGGTAAGCAACAATCCGATAACAGCCCATTGGCGAGTACTCATCGACATTCAATCGAGCAACAGACAGGCCATGACCAGCGCATCCTCGCGCCCGCCCACCGCCGGGTAGTAATCCCGCCGACGTCCTATCTCATTGAAGCCACAGCGGTCATAGAGCCTGATGGCCGGGTGATTGGACTCGCGCACTTCCAGAAACACCGTTTCCGCACCCCGGGAACGGGCGCGCTCCAGCAGATGCTCCAGCAGCTTGCCGCCCAGGCCGTTGGACTGGCTCTCGGGCTTCACCGTCAGGTTGAGCAGATGGGCCTCATCCCCCGCCGCTGACAGCACACCATGGCCTACCTGCTGATTGCCCAGATACATCATCCAGCACTCATAGCCGGACTTTACACAATCCAGAAAAATCCCACGGGTCCAGGGGTGACTGAAGGCAGCAAACTCCACTTTCAACACCGCTTCCACATCCTCCTCGACCATGAGGCGGAACACGGGCTCACTCATTGCTCTGCCTGCCAGCGAGACATAATGCGCCGGAGTTTGTGCCAGAGCTGTGCCTTACTCTGCTGGTCATGCATCAACGACTCCAACGTCGGAGCAAACCAGGCGGGCGGCAGATGCTCCAACACCTGTTCCGCTCCTTCCAGCCTATCCAGAGCCGGCGGTTCAGCACCAAGCAGCAAGCGCGGATGGTGGCCAAAACAACCGATGGAGACAACACCCTGACCCTCCAGACGCCCCTGCATGAAAGCCTGCAAGGCCAGACTGGCAGCCGACGCGCTGCGGTCAAACTGCGGGTTGCGGGTCAGCGGCCAATGGAAGTCCGAAAGCAGATGGGGTGTCTGCGGTAAACGGACCGCACGCAGGATATCCTTGAGTAATTGCAAGGCCGGAGAAGCGCTTTCCAAGCCTGGCTCGGGTGTCTCGATCAGCAATGCACAGGGGCCCGCCATCCACAGCTGCAGATAGAAAGGCCCCAGCGGCGGCCCGATAACCACCTCAGGTTCCGGCACAACAGGCTCTGGCTCTGGCACAACCGTCGGTTGCACCTGGCCTGGCTTGGCCGCGCGCAGAGAAATGCTGGCCCGAACCGATTCGATGACATCAGCAACCTGGGTCGGTCCCTTGCTCTCCCGCTCGATCAGCGGCGCAGGCGCAGCGCTATCAACTTCCGACACCGCGGTTGACTCATCAAACGGCGGAAGCTCGGGCGGAAAACGGAAAGCAGCATGGGCCAGAGGATGGCGCGGCACCCAGCCGACCACACCCATGGCAGCCAGATAATCCAGTCGTGTCGATTCCAGCATCAAATACCTTCAACCTGCAGATGCGCCCTGTATACACTGGAATGCATCAGGTTCAACGCGTTGATTGGGATTCCAGAAGGGGCATGATATCAGTGTCAGCTCCAAATTATACCGCAACACCTCACCGTACTTGCCAGCTGGTGGAGGTGCAGCAATCCAGCGGGCTGCCTGACACACCGAGCCCCTGGATTGCCACGTCGCTGCGCTCCTCGCAATGACGTTGGGG
>JAAYHO010000487.1 GCA_012735335.1 Gammaproteobacteria bacterium | reverse complement strand
TTTCAACGCAGCGGAACGAATAGAACGCATTACTTTCTTCCTGTTACGGAGTTGGTTTATCGGTGTCACCATCAAAAATCGATGGTGATACCGGTAGTCAAACGACGGCCATCCAGCACAACTTCATAATCTCCGTTGGTGACATCTTCATCCGCCAGGTTGTAAAGCCCTGCGGTCACCTTGACGGTGTCGGTCAGGGTGTACATCAGGCCGACGTCAACGAAACCATACCCCGGAGTGCCATCCTGAATCGTAGTACGCCCTTGGTAGTCGGAGGTACGGCTACGGTAGTTGTACTGCGTCCATAGGTTCAGCCGCTCGTTGGCATCCCAGTCCAGCAGTGCGTTGAACATGTGTTCCGGTTGCTTGTTCAGGGGCTCACCCTTGAACTCACCGCTTTTCTGTTCCGACTCGGTATAGGTGTAGCTGCTGGTCAGACGCAGATTTGCGGTAAAATCATAGCCAAGGGTCATTTCGACACCCTGCATCTGAGCCTCATCCACGTTCATGCCCGTCTGCAGGAAGTAGAACCTGTTGCCGCCGAACTCACAGGCATAGTTGGCAACATCGTTGTTATTCGCCGCACCAGGGCTCTCACAAAAACGATCCGACTGGATCTTGTCTTTGAACTTGGTATGGAAAGCCATGAAGCTGAAGTCCAACCCATTGGACGGGTTGTCATAGGCAAAACCGACTTCATAGTTGGTACTGGTTTCCGGATCGAGGTCAGCATTCCCCAGGCTGAGTGCACGCGGGAGTGGTGAGCCAGAGGGGCTGGTATTTGGCGAGCCGCCACCACCAGTTCGCCCACCGAAGCCCTCTGTGGCCTGAGTAAGCGTGGGTTGTTTGTAACCAGTCGACACCCCACCTTTCACCGTAAAGCTGGGTGTCAGTTGATATACGCCATAGATACGGGGCGACAGATGGCCGCCAAAGAATTCATCATCGTTATAACGCAGGCCGGTTGTCACCGACAGATCATCCGTTATAGCCCAATCAATTTCAGTGAATACTGCGCCAATCCAGCGATCCGCTTCTTTCACTCCACCAGCGATGCCATCGTTATAAAGCACATTCTGACCGTTGGCGAACTCTTCTTCCTTGTACTGCCCGCCAAAAGTGATGGCGTGTGAGCCCCAGAAATAAGTGCCCATGGTGTTAAGGGTGGTAACTGTTTCCTTCATGGTCAGCTCCTGCACACGCTCGGATATATCGTGCTGCAGGTAACTGTTGAGCATCAGGCTCCCGTAGCGACCGTCATGAGCAAGTGTCCAGATTTCCTTGTCGAAGCGGCTGGTAGAGGTTGTACCTACAGTACTGACGCCCTCTGTGTGGGTGGCTTTCTGAGTGGAATCACGATAGCTAAGAGAAAACCTGTCGTTCTCGGTAGGGGTCAGGTAGAACTCGGCTCCGCCATTCTTGCGGCGAGTCTCGGGGCGACTTGCACCCGAGTTGAAAGATTCACCGCCAATAAAGTCGCTCTCATCAATACCTGTGTAAGCACCATTGAGCTGCAGCCCCAGCAAGCCAGGAATCAAGGCCCCGCCAACAAACAACTCACTGTGATGCCCATCTTCACTCACATCATTCAGTGAGTGGGTATATTCAGTGCGCAGGGTTCCGTGCCATTCTTCTGAACCCCGACGCGTAATGATGTTGATCACACCACCCATGGCATCGGATCCGTACAACGACGACATCGGCCCGCGGATCACTTCGATCCGCTCGATCATTGCCAATGGAGGCAGACCAATCTCCTGCTTGCCACCGCTGGTGCCGTTAGTCTGGGTCTGTCGACCGGCTGAAACAGGACGGCCATCCACCAGCACCAGAGTGTAATCACTGGACATGCCGCGAATGCTGATATCGCGGGAGTTACCGCCACCGGTCACAAACACACCGGGGATATTCTTCACCGCATCAATCACGCTATTGTAAGACTGCTTCTCAAGTTCCTCGCGGGAGATAACAGAGATACTGGCAGGTGCCTCTGCGATGTTTTGCTCAAACCCCGCTGCCGAAACCACAACCTTCCCAAGATCCAGAGCCTCTTCCGCTACGGCAGAGCAGGCCAATGTAGCAAGACTTACCGCCAGCAGCGTTCTAGCGAACCGGGGTTGTGAACCCGAAGCAGACTGACACATACGACGCGACATGTAATTCTCCCAGATAACAGAATGTACCGCATTGGCATTGTTT
>JAAYHO010000486.1 GCA_012735335.1 Gammaproteobacteria bacterium | reverse complement strand
TCAGCTCGCTGGCGGCAAAGCCCCGGCGCACATCATGATCGACCTCGATCTTCCAGTCGTTGCTCAGTGTGCTGGCCAGCTTCTGCAGATGGCTGGCGGCCGCTGCTTCGCTGTCCTCCACCTTGCCGCGGCGGGTGGTGTCCACCACATGCACCAGCGTCAGTTTCTTTACCCCGGCCAGTTGCAGCACAGGGGGCAGCAGATCACAGGTTCTCTGCCAGCTTTCCGAATAATCAAAACCAAGAATGCAGTGTTTCAGCATGGAAGCGCCTCTCTCCGATTTCCTCTTATCAGTCTAGCCGAGTGCCGTGATAAGGCTATTTGACATCCTCCCCCGCCTAAAGTCGGGGGATTCCTACGGCACCCACCCCGGTATCGAGCCGGAATGAGCCGCTTCGGTGGGTTCCTGCTGCTGGCGACATTACTGCATCACTCACTTCACAGGCGCAACGGGCGTGTCCCGCCCTGAGAATGTTGATCGAGCCGACTAGATCGGCGTTTCCCTCGAAACCGCACGTTACGCACCGGAACTGTGCCTGCGTCTGGCGGTTGTCCGCCGATGCATGACCGCAACACGGGCAGGTTCGGCTGGTGTTCTGCGGCGGCACGGCGACAAGGTGGCCGCCACTCCACGCCAGCTTGTAATCCAGTTGGCGGCGAAACTCGAACCAACCCTGATCGAGGATGGCTTTGTTCAGGCCGGACTTGGCTCGAACATTCTTGCCCGGTTGCTCGGTTGTGCCTGCCGCCGACTTGGACATGTTCCGTACCTGCAAATCCTCGATGCACACCATCGCGTGGTTTTGGCTGATAGTGGTCGTGGCCTTGTGCAGGTAGTCGCGGCGGGCGTTGCCGATGCGAGCGTGGATACGCTGGACGCGGGCTTTCGCCTTCTTCCAGTTGTTGCTGAATTTCGTCTTGCGGCTCATCGCCTGCTGCGCTTTGCGCAGCGCGACTTCGTGCTGCTTGAAGCTGTTCAGTGGCGCGTAGTACGTGCCGTCCGACAGAGTGGCGAAGCGGGCAATGCCCATGTCGATGCCAATGGCACTGGTCGCTTGTGGGACGGGCTTCTCAACCTCGCGTTCGGTCTGAATGCTTACATACCATTTACCGCAGGATTGGCTGACGGTGACATTCTTCAACGTACCCAGAACATCGCGGCTGTTGCGGTAGCGTACCCAGCCCAGCTTGGGCAGGAAGATGCGGCGGTTCACCTGGTCGAGCTTGATTTGCTTCGGGTCTGGATAGCGGAAGCTGTCGGACTGGCCCTTCTTTTTGAAGCGCGGGAAGTCGGCCCGCTTGGCGAAGAAATTGGCGTAAGCGCGTTCCAAATCCTTGAGAGTCTGTTGCAGTGGATGCGTCGGCGCACCGGCCAGCCACGGCGTTTCTGTGCCATTGCGCCACGCTGTGAGCAGTTTGCACAGGCCGACGTAGCCAAGCTTCTTCTCACCACGCTCATAGCGCTCCTTCTGCAAGTCCAGCGCCTTGTTGAACACGAACCGGCGAAGCGGTGCATGTCGCGCTGCTGTTGGCCGCTCGGCATCAGTTCGTATTTGAAGGCTTGGAGTCGTTGCATACAAATAGCATAGTTTGGTCTATGAGTAACAACAACGATATTAGGCGCGGACGGCACTGTGTTTTCTTGATGCACGTTCACTTGGTCTTCGTGACCAAATATCGCCGCGAAGTGTTCGCCAAAGAAATCCTCGACGAACGGCGCGGCATCTTCTCCAGCGTCTGCGCTGATTGCGAGGCGGAACTGGTGGAGTTCGACGGCGAGGACGATCACGTCCACCTACTGGTGAACTATCCGCCAAAGGTGGCCGTCTCCAACCTTGTGAACAGCCTCAAGGGCGTGTCCAGCCGCATGATCCGCAAGAGAAACTACCCCAGCATCCGCAAGAAACTGTGGGGTGGTGCGCTGTGGTCGCCGTCCTACTTCGCCGGAAGCTGCGGCGGTGCACCCATCGAAATCATCCGCCAATACATCGAACAGCAGTAGACACCACACTGACAGCCACAAGGAAGGCTACGCCGTCCGCGCTATCCTTCCCCGGCCTGAAGGCCGAGGCTTGCTGCGCACCGGGTCAGAAGGAGGAGCGCTTGCGGCAGGGATTGCCAGGCAGGGGGAGGCGGTAGAGCTGGGAGCTGGACTCCGGATTGACCCGGAGTCCATATGGGGAGGGATCAG
>JAAYHO010000485.1 GCA_012735335.1 Gammaproteobacteria bacterium | reverse complement strand
TTTCGCCGCCCTTGATCACCAGCGGCGGACGGCCACCCTCGGCGGTGTCGATAGTGGCGCCCATCTCCCGCAGGGGGTTGGCTACCCGTCCCATCGGGCGCTTGCCCAGCGAGGCGTCACCGGTCAGTTCGGTAGTGAAGCGCTGCCCGGCCAGCAGGCCAGCCAGCAGACGCATGGAGGTACCGGAGTTACCGACATAGATCGGTCCGGGGGGCGGCTGCAGACCGTGCAGACCGACACCATTGATGGTCACCCGGCCGCGTTGCGGACCTTCGATGACCACACCCATATCGCGGAACGCCTGCAGGGTGGCCAGACTGTCCTCACCCTCGAGAAAACCTTCCACCTCGGTGACACCTTCGGCCAGCGAGCCGAGCATGATCGAGCGGTGGGAAATGGACTTGTCGCCCGGAACACGGATACGACCCTGTACGGTGCCGCCGGGGCTGGCGATGAAATTGATTGATTGAGTCTGCATGGGTTCCATATATGCCCTGCGGGCCAGAATCTTGCTGAAATGCTCGCGTGCGGATCGGGCCCGGGTGAACACCCCCAACAGGGTATTGGCGTCGCCCTCCTCGACCGCCGTACGCAAGCGGCTTAAATCACGGGTGAAGGTATCCAGACTGCGCAGCACCGCATCGCGGTTGGCCAGGAACACATCACGCCACATCACCGGATCGCTGGCGGCAATCCGGGTAAAATCTCGAAAACCACCGGCAGCATAGCGGAATATATCCCGGTTTTCGCTGCGCGAGGCCAGGGTATCGACCAGCGAGAAGGCCAGCAGATGGGGCAGATGGCTGGTGGCAGCCAGCACCTCATCATGGTCTTCCAGCGGCATGTTCTCCACGTCCGCACCCAGCGCCTGCCAGGCGTTGCTCACCAACTCCAGGGCGGCGGGGTCGGTATTGTCCAGCGGCGTGAGGATGACCTTGTGGCGACGGAACAATTCGGCGTCCGCCGCTTCCACACCACTGCGTTCGGAACCGGCAATCGGGTGCCCCGGCACGAAACGCGGCGGCACCTGCCCGTAGGCCTTGCGCACCGCCTCGACCACCGCGGTCTTGGTACTGCCGGTATCGGTGATCACCGCCTGGCCCAGCTCCAGTCTGGCCAGCTGCTGCAATACCGAGCCCATGGCCAGCACCGGCACCGCCAGCAGGATCAGGTCGGCGCCCTGCACCGCTGCAGGCAGGTCGGCAGCCATGCTGTCCACCACACCCAGCGACACCGCCAGCTTCTGACTGACCGGGTCCGGGTCGCAACCGACCACTTCCCGGCACAGCCCGGACTGGCGCAGCCCCTTGGCAAAGGAGCCGCCAATCAGTCCCAGACCGACGACGGCCAGGCGGCCTATTATCGGCGCGGCAGATGACGATCCAGTGACCGCTTGACTCACTGACCCAGCACCCCGGCCAGCGCCTCGAGAAAGCGCTGGTTTTCCGCCTGCAGACCGATGGAGACGCGCAGGTGGTTAGGCATTTCATAGCCCGCGACCGGACGCACGATCACCCCGGCGCGCAGCAGTCCCTGATAGACCGGACCGGCATCGCGGCCCAGATCCACGGCAATGAAGTTGCCCCGGGAGGGAATCCACTGCAGGCCCAGCTCGCTGAAACCCCGCTCCAGCTGGCGCATGCCATCGAGGTTGAGCTGACGGCTTTCGGTCAGATAGGCCTCATCCGCCAACGCCGCGACCGCTGCAGCCAGTGCCAGACTGTTGACGTTGAACGGCTGACGTACCCGGTTGAGCACATCGGCCACCTGCGGGTGGCTGATGCAATAGCCAACGCGCAGCGCAGCCAGGCCGTAGGCCTTGGACAGGGTGCGGCAGACGATCAGGTTGGGATAGCGTTCGACATAGTCGAAGCCGTTGAGCGCCGCTCCGGCCTCGACGTATTCGGTGTAGGCCTCATCCAGCACCACCAGTACGCTGTCCGGCACACTGTCCATGAAGGCTTCAAAATCAGCCCGCTCGAACCAGGTGCCGGTGGGGTTGTTCGGGTTGGCGATGAACACCAGACGGGTGGCCGGGGTGATGGCGGCGGCCATGGCGGGCAGGTCATGCCCCCAGTTGCGCGCCGGTACCTGCACCGGGGTGGCACCCACGGCCTGGGTCACGATCGGATAGACGGCGAAGGCGTGCTGGCTGAACACCACCTCGGTACCCGGCATGGCAAAGGCGCGGCCGATCAGTTCGAGGATATCGTTGGAGCCGTTGCCCAGGGTGATCATCGGCAGGGCAAAGCCGAAACGCTCGGACAGCGCCTGCTTCAGGGTAAAGCCATTGCCGTCGGGATAACGGGTCAGCTCCGGCAATGCCTGCTGCACTGCCTCAAGCACCGAGGGCGCCGGGCCCAGCGGGTTTTCGTTACTGGCCAGCTTGATGATCTCGTCCGGGTTCAGACCGAACTCCCGGGCCAGCTCTTCCACCGGCTTGCCGGGAACATAGGGCGACAGCTTCTGCACACCCGGCAGCGCCAAACTCAGAAAATCACAACTCATGACCAAGCCTCAAGCTTCAAGCGGCAAGCCTCAAGCAACGCCTTCTGCCAAATCCCTTGCAGCCTGTCGCTTGCAGCTTGCCGCTGTGGTTAAAGTACCGCTTTCGGGTAGGAACCGAGAATCTTCAGCCCTACCGACTCATCGCGAATTTTTTCCAGAGCATCCCTGGCCAGCGGGTCGTGCTGATGACCGAGGAAGTCGATAAAGAATACATAGGTCCACTTGCCGCTGCGCGATGGCCGCGTCTCGACCCGGGTCAGGTCGATGCCATTTTCGTGGAACACCTGGAGCAGCTGGTGCAAGGCGCCGGGACGGTTGCTCATCGAGATGATCACCGAGGTCTTGTCGTCGCCGGTTGGCGGCACCTCCTGGGTGCCGATGATCAGGAAGCGCGTGGAGTTATCCGGGCGGTCCTCGATCTTCTCGGCAATACGCGTGAGATCGTACAGCTCGGCAGCCATATCTCCGGCAATCGCCGCCGAGTTCCACTCGCTCTTGACCCGTCGCGCGGCCTCGGCGTTGCTGGCCACCGGCACCCGCTCGATATTCGGGTAGTGGGCATCCAGCCACTTGCGGCACTGGGCCAGCGACTGCGCGTGGGAGTAGACCCGGGAGATCTTGTCCACCCGGGTGTTTTCGCCAACCAGCAGGTGATGGTGAATGCGCAGTTCGACCTCACCGCAGATCACCAGATCATGCTCGAGGAAGCTGTCCAGGGTGTGGTTGATGGCACCTTCGGTGGAGTTCTCCACCGGCACCACGCCGAAGTGCACCGCACCGGCGGCCACTTCGCGGAAGATCTCGTCGATCGCCGCCATCGGCATGCTGGTCACCGAGTGACCGAAGTGCTTGAGCGCCGCGGCCTGGGTAAAGGTACCCTCGGGGCCGAGGTAGGCCACCTTCAGCGGCTCTTCCAGTGCCAGGCAGGCAGACATGATTTCGCGGAACAGCCGGGCCATTTCCTCGTTGTCCAGCGGGCCCTTGTTCAGTTCCATGATGCGTTTGAGCACCCAGGCTTCCCGTTCGGGACGATAGAACACCGGCTCCTCGCCTTCGACCAGGGTCTTCTGCTTGACCTCGGCGACGGTCTGGGCACAACGGGCGCGCTCACTGATCAGCTCCAGAACCCGCTCATCGATCGCGTCAATGCGATTGCGCAGGGCCTTGAGTTGGGCTTCTTCAGACATGATTGATCAACCGTGCTGTTTTTCGAATTCGGCCATGTAGGCCACCAACGCATCCACTGCGGCTTCCGGCACCGCGTTATAGATGGAGGCGCGCATACCACCTACCGAGCGGTGGCCCTTGAGATTGAGCAACCCACGCTGTTCGGCACCGGCCAGGAACGGCTTGTCCAGCCGGTCATCGGCCAGGCGGAAAGGCACGTTCATCCAGGAACGGTCGGCGACATTGATCGGGTTGGTGTACAGCTCGCTGGCGTCGATCGCCGCATACAGCTTGCGCTGCTTGGCATCATTGATCCGCGCCATGCCTTCCACACCACCCTGCTCCTTGAGCCATTTAAACACCAGCCCGGACAGGTACCAGGCAAAGGTCGGCGGGGTGTTGTACATGGAGCCGTTCTGCGCGGCGACAGCATAGTCGAGCATGGTCGGGCATTTGCTGTGCGCCTTGCCCAGCAGGTCCTCACGCACGATGACCACCACCAGCCCACTGGGACCGATGTTCTTCTGCGCGCCGGCATAGATCAGGCCGAAGCGCGAGATATCCACCGGACGCGACAGGATATCCGAGGACATATCCGCCACCAGCGGCTTGTCGCCAACCTCGGGAATCCAGTTGAATTCCAGCCCGCCGATGGTCTCGTTGGGCGTGTAGTGTACGTAGGCGGCGTCGGCGGACAGCTGCCACTCGTTCTGCCCGGGGATGGCGAAGTAGTCATAACCCTTGGCCGAGGCGGCGACATTGACGTGACCGTAGCGCGAGGCTTCTTCAATCGCCTTGCGCGACCAGATACCGGTATCGATATAGTCGGCGCTGCCGTCCTCACCCATCAGGTTCAGCGGAATCTGGGCAAACTGCTGGCTGGCACCGCCCTGCAGGAACAGCACCTTGTAGTCGGAAGGAACACTCAGCAGATCGCGCAGATCCTGCTCGGCGCGCTCGGCAATGCTCATGAACTCTTCACTGCGGTGACTCATTTCCATCACCGACAGGCCCTTGCCCTGCCAGTCCAGCAGCTCGGCCTGAGCTGCCTGCAATACCGCTTCCGGCAGCGCAGCCGGGCCAGCACAGAAGTTGAACACGCGTTTGCTCACCTTGACCTCTACTCTTCTATGTCAGTGGTTCCGGCGCTGTCATCAGCGCTGGCATCGGTCTCGCCCATTTCACTATCTTCTTCGTCACCTTCCTCATCGGAAGGCTCCTGCACCCGCTCCAGTCCGACCAGCTTCTCGCCATTGGTCAGCTTGATCAGGGTCACGCCCTGGGTGTTGCGCGACTGGCTGGATACCTCGGCTACCCGGGTACGCACCAGGGTGCCCTGGTCCGAGATCAGCATGATCTCCTCGCCATCCACCACCTGCACCGCGCCGATCAGCGGCCCGTTACGCTCGTTGGTGATCATGGCGATAACGCCCTGCCCGCCACGCTTGTACTGCGGGAACTCCTCGACCGGGGTACGCTTGCCGTAGCCGTTTTCCGAAGCAGTCAGAATCTCCGTATCCTCTTCGGCGATCAGCATGGATACCAGCCGCTGGCCTTCGGCCAGACGCATGCCGCGCACACCGCGGGCGGTCCGACCCATGGCGCGCACATCGGTCTCGTTGAAACGGGTAACCTTGCCGCCATCGGAGAACAGCATGACCTGTTTGCTACCATCGGTCAGCGCGGCGCTGATCAGGGTATCGCCCTCATCCAGATCCAGCGCGATCAGACCAACACTGCGCTGGCGGCTGAACTGCGGCAACGGCGTTTTCTTCACGGTGCCATTGGCGGTGGCCATGAAAATGAACCAGCCCTCGGTGTATTCCTCCACCGGCAGCATGGTGGTGATGAATTCACCCTCATCCAGCGGCAGCAGGTTGACCAGCGGGCGACCGCGCGCGGTGCGCGAGGCCTCGGGAATTTCATAAGTCTTGAGCCAGTACACCTTGCCCTTGCTGGAGAACAGCATCAGCGTGGTGTGGCTGTTGGCAACCAGCAGGTGGGACACATAGTCCTCATCCTTGACCCCGGTGGCCGCCTTGCCGCGACCGCCACGGCGCTGGGCGTTGTAATCGGACAGAGGCTGACTCTTGGCGTAGCCGCCGTGGGAGATGGTCACTACCCGGTCTTCTTCGGTAATCAGGTCGCCGATGCTCAGATCCATGCGCGAGGCGACAATCTCGGTGCGGCGCTCATCGCCATAGCTGTCGCGGATCTGCACCAGTTCCTCGACAATCACCTCCATCAACCGCTCTTCGCTGTTGAGAATGCGCAACAGCTCACCCACCTGGATCAGAATCTCCTGGTACTCGGCCAGCAGTTTCTCATGCTCCAGACCGGTCAGGCGGTGCAGACGCAGATCCAGAATGGCCTGGGCCTGTTCGGGGGACAGATAGTATCGACCCTCGCGCAGACCGTACTCTTCCGGCAGCTCGTCCGGGCGACAGGACTCGGCACCGGCACGCTCGACCATCTCCATCACCGTACCCGGCTCCCAGGCCGTGGCCAGCAGACGCTCACGGGCTTCTGCCGGCGACGAGGAAGCCTTGATCATCTCGATCACCGGATCGATATTCGACAGCGCCACCGCCTGCCCTTCAAGGATGTGTCCCCGCTCACGGGCCTTGCGCAGTTCGTATACGGTACGCCGGGTCACCACTTCGCGACGGTGACGGATAAAGGCGTCGAGCAGTTCCTTCAGGTTCAGAATACGCGGCTGACCGTCCAGCAGGCCGACCACGTTGATGCCGAACACGTTCTGCATCTGGGTCTGGGCATACAGGTTGTTGAGGATGACCTCGGCCACCTCGCCCCGGCGCAGCTCGATCACCACGCGCATGCCATCCTTGTCGGACTCATCGCGCAGCTCGCTGATACCTTCGAGTTTCTTTTCCTTGACCAGCTCGGCGATGCGCTCGATCAGCTTGGCCTTGTTGACCTGATAGGGCAGCTCGTGGATCAGGATCTGCTGGCGGCCACCAACCTTGTCGATATCCTCGATGGTGCAACGGGCCCGTACGTAGATGCGGCCACGACCGGTGCGGTAGGCCTCGACGATGCCCGCGCGGCCGTTGATGATGCCCGCCGTCGGGAAGTCCGGCCCGGGAATATGCTCCATCAGCTCATCGAAGGAGATATCCGGATTGGCAATCATCGCCAGACAACCATTGATCACTTCGGTCAGGTTGTGCGGCGGAATATTGGTCGCCATGCCCACGGCGATACCGCTGGAGCCGTTGACCAGCAGGTTGGGTACGCGGGTCGGCAGTACGTCGGGAATCTGCAGGGAGCCGTCGTAGTTATCGACCCAGTCGACGGTTTCCTTGTCCAGATCGGCCAGCAGCTCATGGGTGAGCCGGGTCATGCGGATTTCGGTGTAACGCATGGCAGCGGCGCTGTCGCCATCCACCGAACCGAAGTTGCCCTGACCATCGACCAGCAGGTAACGCAGGGAGAACGGCTGGGCCATCCGCACTATGGTGTCGTATACCGCCGAATCACCATGGGGGTGATATTTACCGATCACGTCACCGACCACACGGGCGGATTTCAGATAGGGTTTGTTCCAGTCGTTCTTCAGCTCGCTCATGGCGAACAGCACGCGGCGGTGCACCGGCTTGAGCCCGTCGCGCACATCCGGAAGCGCCCGTCCCACGATCACGCTCATGGCGTAGTCGAGGTACGACTGCTTCATCTCATCTTCAATATTGACTGGAAGAATTTCTCTGGCCAGCTCACCCATGAAACGGCATTCCTTTTATTGTTGGCCACCCGGAGGTGTCCATGCGTACACAACGCGGAACGAGGCCCTGTCGGGTCCGGATCAAAG
>JAAYHO010000484.1 GCA_012735335.1 Gammaproteobacteria bacterium | reverse complement strand
TTCACAGCGCCGAGATCACCAAGGCTACCCACCTGGCTGAGGCCGCCCACAGTCTCATGGCCGGCTACCACGCCCGGGAAGTCAGCGGCGAACTCAGCCCCGCGCAGGCCCGCCAGCAGGCCCTCGATGCCCTGCGCGGCATGCGCTATGACAGCAATGAATACTTCTGGGTCAACGACATGAACTACGTCATGCTCATGCACCCCTTTGCTCCGGAAACCGAGGGCGTGGACCTGAGCACCCTGGGCCGTCCCGGCTCGGTCAACGTGATCAAGGAGATGGTGGATCTGGCACGGGTCCAGGGCACCGGTTACTTCGAGTACGACTGGGTCAAGCCCGGCGGCGAAATCGGCGTGGACGATCCTGTGCGACGGCTGGCCTCTTTTACCCACTTCAAGCCCTGGGACTACATGATAGGCACCGGCATCTATCTCACCGACATGGAAAGCCGCTTCCGCAGCCAACTGATCTGGGCCCTGTCAGTCGTTGCGGTGATCGTGCTGTTCATGGTCGGCATCATCTACATCATCGGGCGCAGCATTACCCAACCGCTCAACCTGGTGGTACGGGCCATGGGAGACATTGCCAACGGTGAAGGCGACCTGACCCGGCAACTGGACGCCAACGCCAAGGACGAGCTGTCCCTGCTGGCTCGACACTTCAATACCTTTACCGACACCCTGCGCAAACTGGTCGGGCAACTGGGTGACGGGGCCAACCAGATGATCAGCGCCAGTGCGCAACTGGATCAGATCAGCAACACAGCGCTGGTCGGCATGAACCGTCAATCGGAGCGCATGGAGCTGATGGCCACGGCAGTCAACGAGATCACCTATGGCGTGCAGGACGTGGCACAGAACGCCAACGCTGCCGCCGAGGAAGTGGAGAACGCCAACGAAGGCGCCGAGTTCGGTCGCCTGCAGGTGGACAAGACCATCGAACAGATCAACCGGCTGTCCGCCAGCGTCGGTACCGCCGTGGGTCACATGGAGACGTTGTCCAGCGATGCGGATGAAATCGCCACCGTGCTGGATGTGATCCGCGCGATCGCCGAGCAGACCAACCTGCTGGCACTGAACGCCGCCATCGAAGCGGCTCGCGCCGGGGAAATGGGTCGGGGCTTTGCGGTGGTCGCCGATGAGGTACGCAACCTGGCCCAGCGTACGCAGAAGTCCACCGAGGAAATCCACAACATGATTACCCGCCTGCAGACCAATACCCAGTCTGCGGTACAGGTCATCCATGAAAGCAGCCGCCACTCGGAGCAGAGCGTGGAGCAGGTCAACGAGGCCGGCAAGGCTCTGGAGCAGATTGCCCAGTCGATGCAGCAACTGGTCGCGTTGAACGCCTCCATCGCCAGCGCCACCACCCAGCAGTCGACCGTGGTCGAGGACGTCAACCGCAACGTCACCGAAGCAGCGGAACTGGCCCGTACCACCACCGATGGTGCCCAGCAGACCGCCCAGGCCAGTCAGCATCTGGCCCAGGTGGGCGAACAGATAACTGCGCTGCTGCGTCGATTCAGAACCTGAGCAGCGGACGTCTGCCGCGATTATTGCGGCAGACGATTCACATCGATATCCACCAGCAGCAGGTGGCGGCCATCGTCAATGAACAGGCCCGAAGTCATGCAGTAACGGTCACTGCTGGCGTCGCGATAGCGGCTGGAAAGAATGACTCGGCTGTCTTCTTCGGAGGCGGCCAGAATCCGGTAGAAATACGGTCGCCAGGACCAGTTGTGATCCAGATAGCGCGGGTCCTGCTGCCACTGCTCCCCGGTCCACTCGTAATTGGGCGAGATCTGCGAGCCGTAGGCGTCACACAGGAAAAACCGCAGTAACCAGGGGTATTCCATTGGCGGGCGCAACGCGTTCGGCTTACCGCCCTGCTCCAGCCACAGGCGCAGCTCGGCAAACAGATTACCCAGCGACTTGCGCAGATCCTGCAGCCGCTCACGCTCGGCCAGTTTGCTCTGCACGTATTGATCACGCAGGTGCGAGAACAACGGCTGGAAGATATCGTCCTGCTGGAAGCTCTCCTCTGCCGCGCTGAACAGATAGCCCTGAACATAGCGGGCGCCGCAATCCAGCGCAAAATGCAGGTGCTCCTCGGTTTCCACACCCTCGGCGATGATCCAGCAGCCGCTCTTTTCCGCGACCAGCGCCAGGGACTTCACGAAGTCCGAGCTGGTGCTGTTGCCTCGGGTGGCTCGGTGCAGCAGCTGGATATCCAGCTTGAGAAAGTCCGGCTCCAGCGCAATCACCTGATCCAGCATCGAGTAACCGGTGCCGAAGTCATCCACCGCCACCCGGATACCCGCCGCCCGGTAGCGGGCCACCACCTGCTGCAGCCGCTGCGGATCGCCTTGCAGGCCGGAAATCTCGAATACCACCTGCTCCGGCGGCAGTCCTACCTCTTCCAGCAGCACCAGACTCGGCAGCGGGGCATCCAGGCTGACCCGGGCCAGCCACTTGGGCGAGATATTCAGGGTAATGAAGCCGGTCGGAGTGGCCTGAAAGTGCTCCAGCGCCATGCGCCTTACCGCCCGGTCCAGCTCCAGCAAGGCTGCCTGATCCACCTGCGGGTCGCTGAACAGCGGGCCCGCGCTGACTACCTCGCCGGCCTCATCCCGCAGACGCGCAAGGGCTTCATATCCGGCAATCCGTCCGGTCGCGGTATCGATCAGCGGCTGATAGTACGGCAGGGGTTGTCCTTCGATCACAACGAGTCTCCAGTCAGATAACTACACAGATTATGCAAGATTGTTGGCAGAAAGATACCAGCCTGCGTCATGCTATCGCGCCGAATGGATCACTCATTGCGTCTCATGTATTCTTGCAGCCGCTTTTTACTGCCTGCCCCTGGCAACACGATCATCAACAGGAAGCATCCATGAATTCCGTAGTTATTGCAGTTGGCGTAATGCTGGTTCTCAGTATGTGCCGGGTACACGTTGTGGTCGCGCTCATTGTCGGCGCGGTGACCGGCGGTGTACTCGGTGGTCTGAGCCTGAATGAAACCCTGGATGCCTTCCAGGATGGACTGGGCAAGGGCGCAACCGTAGCCCTGAGTTACGCCCTGCTCGGCGCCTTCGCTGTGGCCATCGCCAAATCCGGCACCGCCCATGCGCTGGCCGACCGTGCGCTGAGCATGATAGATGGCCAGCAGGAAGGTAATACCAACAAGCTGCGCATCATGCTGCTGATGATGTTGCTGGCTGCAGCCCTGGCCTCGCAGAACATTCTGCCGGTCCACATTGCCTTTATTCCGCTGCTGATCCCGCCGCTGCTGTTTGTCATGGACAAGCTGCGCCTGGACCGCCGCCTGGTTGCCTGTATCCTGACCTTCGGCCTGATCATTCCCTACATGTTCCTGCCGGTGGGCTTTGGTGCCATCTTCCTCAATGACATCCTGCTGGCCAACGTGCGCGACGGCGGACTGGACACCGAGGGTGTGAATGTCATGCACGCCATGGCCCTGCCCGCACTGGGCATGGTCTTCGGTCTGGTGGTGGCCTTCTTCAGCTACCGCAAGCGCCGGGACTACGCACCGGCGCCGGTCAGTGCCGGAGGCGAGTCTCCGGAAAAGGTTGCCTACACGCCGAAGACCCTACTGGTCGCACTGATCGCGGTGATTATCGCCTTTGGCACGCAGTTGTGGCTGGATTCGATGATCATGGGTGCGCTGGCGGGCTTTATCGTGTTCTCCCTGTCCGGCGTGGTGCGCTGGAACGAGGCCGATGATGTCTTTACCGAAGGCATGAAGATGATGGCGATGATCGGCTTCATCATGATTGCTGCCAACGGTTTTGCCTCGGTCATGCAAGCCACCGGCGACATCGAAAGCATGGTATTGACCTCCTCCGAGTACATCGGTGACAACAAGGCGCTGGCCGCGCTGCTGATGCTGATCGTCGGTCTGCTGATCACCCTCGGCATCGGCTCGTCCTTCTCTACCGTGCCGATCATCGCGGCCATCTACGTGCCCCTGGCCATGCAGCTGGGCTTCAGCCCGCTGGCCATCGTCTCACTGGTGGGTACCGCTGCCGCCCTGGGTGACGCAGGCTCACCGGCCTCCGACTCGACCCTGGGGCCGACCGCCGGGTTGAACGTCGACGGCCAGCACAACCATATCTGGGATACCGTGGTGCCCACCTTCCTGCACTACAACCTGCCGCTGATCGCCTTTGGCTGGGTTGCGGCAATGGTGCTCTGAAGCCCTTCGCGCCGAGGCATGGCTGGGGTGTCGAGTTTCATCTCGACACAACCTGCCCGCCGCAAACCCCAGTTGCCGGGATGGAACCCGGCACTCCAAGGTTCAACCCGTTCGCGCCGAGGTTTGCGTGGGCAGACTTACCTGCACCGCCAGCCCACCCAGCTCGCTGTCAAGCAGCTCCAGCCTGCCGCCATACACCTCCACCAGATCACCAACAATATCCAACCCCAGGCCATGCCCGGCAACGCTTTCATCCAGCCGGGTACCGCGCCCGAGTACCCGCTGCCGATCCTCTTCGCTGATACCCGGCCCGTCATCCTCGATACGCAGCAGCAGACACTGCTCGCTGACCGCCCACGTCATCCGAACCTGCCCCTTGGCCCATTTGCTGGCGTTGTCCAGCAGGTTACCCAGCAGCTCCAGCATATCCTCCCGCTCGAACGGCCATGACTCACCCGACACCAGCGGCGGGTGCTGTACGGTTACCCGTTGGCCATGGATCTGCTGTAACGAGGCGAGCAGCCAGGGTAAGTCCTCGGCCGGCTTGAAACGGGTAGTCAGATGACTTTCCGGAGCCAGGCGCGAGCGTTGCAGGGCGCGCTCCAGTTGCCTGCGGATTTCCTGCAACTGTGCGCTCAGCGTGGCCTTCTCTGTCGG
>JAAYHO010000483.1 GCA_012735335.1 Gammaproteobacteria bacterium | reverse complement strand
CTGATGGAAGGGTGGGTGCGGGTGCCGGGGGATATCCTCTAGACTCTGGGTAGCGAATCAATCCGATAACCTACTGTCTGGAGTCAACGATGGATCTGAATCTTTCCGGTAAGCGCGCACTGGTAGGTGGTGCCAGTCAGGGGCTGGGCGCTGCCTGCGCCTGGCAACTGGCGGCGCTGGGTGCGGAGGTGATACTGCTGGCGCGCAGCGAGGACAAGCTGGCAGCACTGGCGCGGGAGCTGCCCGCCGAACAGGGACAGAAGCATAGCTATATCTGTGCCGACTCGGCGGATATGCCGCATCTGGCTACCGAGCTGCAGGCGCAGCTGGATGCGGGCGGTCCGATCAGCATCTGGGTCATCAACAGCGGTGGCCCGGCGCCGGGCCCGGCGCATCTGGCCTCGCCGCAGGAGTTCATCCATGCCTTTGCTCAGCATCTGCCGGGCAGTCAGCTGATGTTGCAGTTGCTGTTGCCCGGTATGCGGGAGCTGGGCTACGGTCGCATCATCAACGTGCTGTCCACCTCGGTGAAGGCACCGCTGCCCAATCTCGGGGTATCCAACAGCATACGGGCGGCCATGGCCAACTGGGCCAAGACCCTGGCCCGGGAACTGGCTGCCGATGGGATTACCGTGAATAACGTGCTGCCGGGGCTGACCCGTACCGCCCGGCTGGAAAGCCTGTTTACCTATCGGGCGCAGGCTACCGGCAAGACCGAGGAAGAGGTGGCGCGGGAGATGCTGCTGGATGTGCCTGCCCGACGCTTTGCCGAGCCGCAGGAGTTTGCCAATGCGGTGGCCTTTCTGGCTTCCCCGGCGGCGGCATATATCAACGGTATCAATCTGCCGGTGGACGGCGGGGCTACCGCCAGTCTCTGATCCGACCCGGGGCAGCCAGTCTCTCTGGCTGCCCTGGCTCTGCTCAGTTGTGCAGTTTTTCGCAAGCGGTCAGGGTATTTTCCAGCAGACAGGCCCGGGTCATGGGGCCGACACCACCGGGAACCGGGGTGATCCAGGCTGCCCGTTCGGCGGCGGCTTCAAAATCCACATCGCCACGCAGGCGGCCATCTTCCATGCGGTTGATACCCACGTCGATGACGATGGCGCCGGGCTTGATCCACTCACCCTTGACCAGACCGGGCTTGCCGACGGCAACCACGACCAGATCGGAGCGGCGTACATGCTCTTCCAGATCATGGGTGAAGCGGTGCGCCACCGTAGTGGTGCAGCCGGCCAGCAGCAGCTCCAGTGCCATCGGGCGACCGACGATATTGGAGGCGCCGACTACCGTGGCATTCAGGCCGTAGGGGCTGACACCGGTGCTTTTCAGCAGACGTATGATGCCCAGTGGGGTGCACGGGCGCAGCAGCGGTACGCGCTGGGCCAGGCGGCCTATGTTGTAGGGGTGGAAGCCGTCCACATCCTTGTCCGGGCGGATGCGCTCCAGCAGTTGCGATGAATCCAGGTGCGCGGGCAGCGGCAGCTGTACCAGAATGCCGTCGACGCAGGGGTCTTCATTGAGTTGGTCGATCAGCTCCAGCAGCGTCTGCTGGTCGGTGTCGGCGGGCAGGTCATGGGACAGGGAAATGAACCCGACTTCCTCGCAGTCCTTGCGTTTGTGTGCAACGTACACTTCCGAGGCGGGATCATTGCCGACCAGAATAACGGCCAGGCCGGGAATGCGCAGACCTTGCTGTTTGCGTTGGTTTACCTTCTCGGCAATTTCCTGCCGAAGATTGGCGGCAATTTTCTTGCCATCGATCAGTTGGGCTTTCATGATGTTCCTGGGCAATACATGGAATCCGCTGATTGTCTCATGTGACGGGGCCTGGGCAAAAGAGTCTGGGCATGCGGAATTCTTAAGCTACTCAAATATTTGAAAAAAATGTCATTTGGGCGTTGACGTGGGGGTATGGGCTGAGTATTATTCGCCCCGCTTCACAAACACAACGAAGTCGGTTTGGAAGGCGAAGCAGGCTCCAGCATTTCAACCCTTCGGGATTGACAATGTGCATACGGCGCCCGTAGCTCAGTTGGATAGAGCACCCGCCTTCTAAGCGGGTGGTTGTGGGTTCGATTCCCGCCGGAGGCACCACCATACTATTTTTCGTTTTTAAAAATTAATTAATAATAACAATCAGTTGGTTAATCTGCCCGGTACTGCGGCTCTACGGGCTCT
>JAAYHO010000482.1 GCA_012735335.1 Gammaproteobacteria bacterium | reverse complement strand
TCAACTGCGATGACGAAGTGTTTCTCACCGAACGCTTCGGCATCCGCAGCCTGCCCACAGTAGTGCTGTTCAAGGATGGCCAGCCGGTGGACGGCTTTGCCGGTATCCAGCCGGAAAGCGCCATCCGCGCCATGCTCGAGCCCCATGTCAGCATCCCCGACGACACCGGGAACAGCGACGACAGTGCCGAGGATGTGGAAGCCAGCGTCAGCGCCCTGCTTGAAGCCGGTCAGCCGGAGCAGGCAATCAGCCTGCTGCAGCAGGCCATGGCCGAGGAAACCAGCGACCCTTTGCTGTTGCTGCTGGCCCGGGCGCTGGTCGATACCCGTCAATATGACGATGCCGAAACGGTACTGAACTCCATCCAGGACCAGGACAGCCACAAGCAGGCCATTGCCGGACTGCGCGCCGGACTGGGCTTCGCCCGGCAGACCGTCGACCTGCCCGAGGTTGCCGAACTGCAGCAGCGGCTGGCGAGCAACCCCGCTGACAGCGAAGCCCGTTACCAGCTGGCCATCCGGCAACTGGCCCGGGGGCAGCACGAAGCCGCACTGCAAGGACTGCTGCAGCTGATGCAGAGCGACCGCAGCTACGCCGACAACAGCCCCCAGCGCACCCTGCTGCAGGCCTTCGAGGTGCTGGGCAACGATCATCCACTGAGTATCGGCTACCGACGCCGTTTGTATCAGTTGCTGTATTGAAGCCACCCAGACAGGTAGACCAGGGGAACTTTGCCGCCTGCCATCGGTCTCCTGTCGGTTCGCCCGATCTCTGCCGTGATGGCAGATCGGGCTTAACCACTGGAGATACGAAGACCTTCCCATGCCCTCACACTGCCGTACCCCTCGACCCACCCCACTGCGCACCGCCCTGCTCGGCATCTGTCTGCTGTCCATGACCCTGTCGGTACAGGCCGAAGAAACACCAGACAATACCCGCTGGGTCAGCGACAACCTCAGCAGCTATGTCCGCAGCGGTCCGACCGACGGTTACCGCATCGTCGGCACCCTGAACTCCGGCCAGCAGGTGCAACTGCTGGCGACCCAGGGCAACTACAGCCAGGTACGCAGCGCCAATGGCAATGCCGTATGGATCCCCAGCAGCGACCTGCAGAGCGTACCCGGCCACGCCGAGCGAGTGCCGCAACTGGAACAACAGGTAGCCCAACTGTCCGAGGAACTGGCCGACATCAACGGCACCTGGGAAGCACGCGTGCAGGGCATGCAGGAAACCCTGGACGCCCGCAAGACACTGATCGATGAACTGCAGGCCGCACGCAGCGCAGTGGACGCCGAACTGACCAGCGCCCACTCGCAACTGCGCGAGGCCCAGGCACAGCTGGGCGCAGAGCAGCAAGAGGTACTGATGCGCTATATGGTCTACGGCGGCGGCATAGCCGGTGCCGGCCTGCTGCTGGGTCTGGTCCTGCCGCCCCTGCTGCGCTCGGGGAAAAAACGCAATGATGGGTGGGTTTGAATACCCGCAACCAGGCGGACTTCAATCACCAATCACTGCTCACGAATCACGCCGCTCGAGTACCTTGGCGTGGCTCTTCAAAACCCTACCTTGATTAGCGGACCATTTGTTATAAGATAACATTTTAACCGTCAACCAAGGAGTATCCGGATGCCACGCCTTGCCCTGCCCAGTCTTGCCCTGCTGGCCCTGACCAGCCTGCCTCTGCATGCCCACGATCATTTCCATCAGCACAATGCAGCCGCCCACCAGCACGGCATCGGGCATCTGGATCTGGTGGTGGAGGGAGAGCAGTTGCTGCTGGAGCTGAATCTTCCGGCGGCGGATCTGCTGGGTTTCGAGCATGCGCCGCGCACTGCCGAGCAGCACCAGCAAGTGGACGCTCTGCGGGAGCAGTTGCAGCAGGCCCGGGAGCTGTTCGGCCTGCCTGCTGCGGCGCAGTGCTCGCTGGATTCGGTGCAGCTGGACAGCAGTCTGTTTGCCGAGGCGGCGCATTCCGGGGATGATGCCCACTCCGAGCATGCGCATGCGGATATCAGCGCCCGTTATCAGTTCAGCTGTGCTGCGCCCCAGCAGCTGCGCCAGTTGGAGGTGCTGCTGTTCGAGCAATTCCCCGGCAGCGAGACGCTGTTGCTGCAGGCCATCACCCCCGCCGGGCAGCAGGGTGGCGAGCTGAATGCCGACAACCACCGGGTGCGCCTGTAACCCGTCAAGGAGAGTGCTGAATGTCCACCCCGGTGATTCAACTCGACCAGGTCACCTTCGCCTGGCCGAAGCGGCCCACGCTGCTGGATATCGAGCGCTTCACCCTGCAGCCCGGCGAGCGGGTATTTCTCAAGGGGCCGTCGGGCAGCGGCAAGACCACTCTGCTCGGTCTGCTCGGCGGGGTGCAGTTGCCCGCCAGTGGTCGCATCCAGCTGTTGGGCGAGGATCTGGCACGCATGTCCGGCTCCCGCCGGGATCGCTTCCGCGCCGACCACAGCGGTTACATCTTCCAGATGTTCAACCTGCTGCCCTACCTCTCGGTACTGGAGAACATCACCCTGCCCTGTCATTTCTCCGCCCTGCGCCACCGCCGCGCCAGTGAACGGCATGGCAGTGTGGAAGGTGCCGCACGGCACCTGCTGGCCCATCTGGGACTGAACCGGGCCGGGCTGGAGCGCCAGCCGGTCACCGAGCTGTCCATCGGGCAGCAGCAGCGGGTGGCCGCTGCCCGGGCACTGATCGGCAGCCCCGAACTGGTGATCGCCGACGAACCGACCTCGGCGCTGGATGCCGATACCCGGGAAGCCTTTCTGCAATTGCTGTTTGTCGAGTGCCAGGCGGCGGGCAGCAGTCTGCTGTTCGTCAGCCACGATGCGGCGCTGGAGTCGCTGTTCGACCGCAGCCTGTCCCTGCGCGAGCTCAACCGCGCCGCACCAGCCCAGGAGGTGATCTGATGTACCTGCTTCGCCTGGCCCTGCGCAGCCTGCTCAACCGCCGATTCTCCGCCCTGCTCACGGTACTGGCCATCGCCCTGAGCGTGACCCTGCTGCTGGGAGTGGAAAAGATCCGTACCGAGGCCCGCGCCAGCTTCGCCGGCACCATCTCCGGTACCGATCTGATTGTCGGCCCACGCACCGGTTCGGTGCAGTTGCTGCTGTACTCGGTGTTCCGCATCGGCAACGCCAGCGCCAACATGCGCTGGGACAGCTTCGAGAAGATTGCCGAGCATCCACGGGTGCAATGGGCGATTCCCATCTCGCTGGGCGACTCGCACCGGGGCTTCAAGGTGATGGGTACCAGCGCTGATTACTTCACCCACTACCGCCACGGCCGGGATCGGCAGCTGATATTTACCGAGGGCCGCCCCTTCGAGGACCTCTACGATGCGGTGCTCGGTGCGGATATCGCCAGTGAGCTGGGCTATCGCCTGGACAGCGAGCTGGTGCTGGCCCACGGCACCGGCGCGGTGAGCTTTGTCGAGCACGATGACAAGCCGTTCCGGGTCAGCGGTATTCTGGCGCGCACCGGCACGCCGGTGGATCGCACCATCCATGTCAGCTTGCCGGGGCTGGAGGCGCTGCATGTGGACTGGCGTCAGGGCATGCCCGCCCGGGGTGCCGCCCGGGTCAGCGCCGAACAGGCGCGGGAGCTGGACCTGACCCCTGACAGCATCACCGCCATGCTGCTGGGACTGGACAGCCGGGTGGCAACCTTCGCCGTGCAGC
>JAAYHO010000481.1 GCA_012735335.1 Gammaproteobacteria bacterium | reverse complement strand
GCCAGGTGGCCTACTCGATGTTCCGCACTCCGACCAAGATCGCCCGCATCCGCGAATCGGCCTACCTCACTCGGGATGGCCTGCTGGGCAATGATCATCTGCCGGTGGACGTGGTCATCAGCCCGGAGCAGGCGGTCACCACCTATATCAAGCGACTGATCCAGCACCCCGGCGCGCTGCAGGTACTGGACTTTGCCGAGGGCAAGGTGCAGCTGGTGGCAGTGCGCGCCTACCACGGCGGCCCACTGGTCGGTCAGGAACTGCGCTACCTGCGCCAGCACATGCCCAGCGTCGACACCCGGGTGGCAGCCATCTTCCGCCGTGATCGGCCGATCACGCCCCAGGGTGACACCATCATCGAAGCCGATGACGAAGTGTTCTTCATCGCCGCCTCCGAGGATATCCGCGCGGTGATGAGCGAGCTGCGCCGGGTCGAGAAGAAGAACAAGACGGTGATGATCGCCGGGGGTGGCAATATCGGCGAGCGTCTGGCCGAGGCCATCGAGAGCCGCTACCGGGTCAAGATCATCGAGAACAACCGCGCCCGGGCCGATTACCTGTCGCAGAACCTGGACAGCTCCATAGTACTGTACGGCAGCGCCTCGGACCGGGAACTGCTGGTCGACGAGAACATCGAGGAAGTGGACATCTTCTGCGCGGTGACCAACGACGACGAAGCCAATATCATGGCCTCGCTGCTGGCCAAGCGCCTCGGCGCACGGCGGGTCATGGCGCTGATCAACAACCCGGCCTATGTGGATCTGGTGCAGGGCGGGCAGATCGAGATCGCCATCTCCCCCTCCCAGGCCACCATCGGCACCCTGCTGGCCCACGTGCGCCGGGGCGACATCGTCAACGTCTACTCCCTGCGCCGGGGTGCTGCCGAGGCCATCGAGATCATCGCCCACGGCGACGCCCGCTCCTCCAAGGTGGTCGGCCGCGCCATCCGCGATATCAAGCTGCCGCCGGGCACCACCATAGGTGCGGTGGTGCGCAACGAACAGGTACTGATTGCCCATGACAGCACCGTGATCGAATCGGATGACCATGTGATCCTGTTCGTTATCGACAAGAAACACATCCGCGATGTCGAGCGACTGTTTCAGGTCGGACTGACCTTCCTCTGAGCCACGGACAGGTAGCGCACCATGCAGTACTCCCAGATCCAGCGCATTATCGGCATCCTGCTGATGCTGTTCTCCCTCGGCATGCTGCCCGCCGCCGCAGTCGGTCTGTATTACGGCGAGCAGGCCAGACACGCCTTCCTCACCGGCTTCGTCATTACCCTGGTCATCGGCCTGCTGGTCTGGCTGCCGGTGCGCAGACAGCGTAACGAACTGCGCACCCGGGACGGTTACCTGATCACCGTGCTGTTCTGGCTGGTACTCGGCCTGTTCGGGGCCATCCCGCTGTACCTGCTGGAGCTGCCCGATCTGAGCGTGGCGGACTCGGTATTCGAGTCCTTTTCCGGGCTGACCACCACCGGCGCCACGGTGATCACCGGGCTGGACACCCTGCCACGTTCACTGCTGTTCTACCGCCAGCAGCTGCAATGGTTCGGCGGCATGGGCATCATCGTGCTGGCGGTGGCGATACTGCCGCTGCTGGGCGTCGGTGGCATGCAGCTGTACCGCGCCGAGATGCCCGGCCCGCTGAAGGACAACAAGCTGACCCCGCGCATCGCCGAAACCGCCAAGGTGCTGTGGTTCATCTACAGCGGGCTGACCCTGGCCTGCGCCAGTGCCTACTGGCTGGCCGGCATGTCGCTGTTCGATGCCATCGGCCACAGTTTCTCCACCGTGGCCATCGGCGGTTTCTCCACCCACGACACCAGCATCGGCTACTACAACAGCCCGGTGATCGAGATGATCTGCCTGGTGTTCATGGTGCTGTCCGGGATCAACTTCGCCCTGCACTTCACCGCCTGGCGCGTCCGCTCGATCAGCAGCTACTGGCAGGACCCGGAATGCCGCGCCTATCTGCTGATCCTGCTGGGGCTGGTGACGGTCTGCGCGGCACTGCTGATCGGGCATCAATACTACGACCCGGCCTCGGCGATTCGCTACGCCGCCTTCCAGACCGTGTCCATTGCCACCACCACCGGCTTCACCGTGACCGACTTTTCCGCCTGGCCCTCGGTGCTGCCCTTCCTGCTGCTGTATGCCAGCTTCGCCGGGGCCTGTGCAGGCTCGACCGGGGGCGGCATGAAGATCATCCGGGTGCTGCTGGTATTCAAACAGGGCGTGCGCGAGAT
>JAAYHO010000480.1 GCA_012735335.1 Gammaproteobacteria bacterium | reverse complement strand
TTGATCTGCCGCTGGCTTTGACTGATCTGGCGTTCCAGCTGGCTCAGGGCGTTACGCCGCTCCTGCAGCAGGCGGTCGGCCCGCTGCAGGAGCGTGCTGTTGTCGGCCGCCGTTTCACCGAGCAGGGTGGCCAACTGGTTGTGTGCCGCCTGCTGGGCTCGGGCAGCATCCATCCCGGCGTCCAGTGGTGTCAGGTCTACCCAGTCGCGGGCCAGCAGTTGGTGGAGCTCCGCCACCGGTTGCTGGGTCGAGGCCAGCACCGCGGCACTCTGCTGTTGCCATTGGCGGCTGCCGAGGTCAGGCAGTTCAGCGGCTAACCCGTCGGCCAGTAACTGGCGCACCTGTTGCAGTGCCTCGATGTTGCTGTCGCGCTGGCGATCCTGCTCCAGCAGTGGTTTCACTCCCTGCTGCAACTGCTCGGTGAGTTCGGCATGTCGGGACTCCAGCTGATCCTTGTTCTGCAGCACCGCGATACCCTGGCGACGCGCTTCCAGCTGCACCAGTTCCTGGTGCGCCTGGGTAGCGCGCTGGGCGGTCAGCTTCTGGTCTTCCAGCAGGGTAGCGTGCTGTTTCTGGTACTCCTGCTGCTGGCGCTTGGCATTCAGATATTGCGTCTGGTTGGCTGTCCAGGCCTGGGCGGCGGCGGAGTATTCCAGCCCGGTGCGCTCCAGCCAGCTCTGCTGGTAGCGCTCGGCCAGGCCATGCGACTGCTCCAGCAGGGTGACGCCCTGACGCAGCCGTGCAGCTTCCTGCTCCATGCCGTGCACGGTACGCAGCAGCTCGCGGATGCGTTTGATGGTGTCGCCGAAGTCCCGTGGGTCGAGCACTTCCCCGGCGACGAACTGGTCGATGGACTTGACCGGTTTGTAGGCCATGAAGTTGGCAAAGGTACGCGCCGCGTTCTTCGCCTCGCGGCTGGAGACCGCATCGCTCTTGCCGCGCAGGGCGCCGTACAGACGGCCGAGGTAGGCGCTCTTGCGATCGTAGGTCTCCACCTGCTGCTGGCCGAACTGGCGGCGCAGCAGATTGGCCAGCTCGGTGACCGGCACCACGTGGCGGCTGCCGTCGTGCTCGCGGATGAAATGTGACAGCGACAGCATTTCGCCGGGGACGATCAGCAACAGCAACTCGTCCTGGCGGGCCTGACGGCTGCTGCCAGCGGTATCCAGATGGGCGCGCACGCCGATCACGGCGGTAAAGGGTTCGGCGGTTTCGCCCTGGGTCGGGTGAAATATCCCGGCGATATAGCCATCAGTGGTCAGCGGCCTGGCAAAGGCGCCGTCGTCGCAGCCGAGCACGTAGGAGGCCAGGGTGCGCACCTGCTTGCCGCCGCGGCCGCGCTGGGTGGTTTCATCCTGGCCGGGGTTGTAGTTGTACAGGTTGTCGTGGGCGGCGGTCATCAGCGTCTGCAGCGCGTCGGCGGCGGTGGTCTTGCCGGAGCCGTTACCACCGGAGAACAGGTTGACCGGGCCGTATTCGAATTCGCCTTCCGGCAGGTTGCCCCAGTTCACGGTAATCGAGCGTTTCAGGTACATGCTCAGTCCTCTCCTTCGCCGTCGGCGGCGTCCTGTTCATCGCCCGTCAGCTGCGCCAGCGCACTGTCGGTCACCAGACTGATGATGCCGGGACGGATGGTCAGCCAGCCTTCGCCATCCAGCGGGTCGGCATCGCTGCTGCTGCGCACCAGGCGCAGCTGGCGCAGGCGGCGCAACAGGCTCTGGCGCTCGACGGCCGATTCCGGCAGCGGCCTGCCCAGCAGGTTGCGGTGGCTCAGGTTGAGCGCCTCGAGTGACAGCATGACCTGACCGTCCTCGTCGACTTCCCCTTCACGCAGGGCCTTGTCGTACTCGGCGCGCAGCACCAGGATCAGCGCCACTTCCTGCTGGCTGAGGCGCTGGCGCAGGCCGGTGTGCACGCTGGCGTCGGCATCCGCCAGACCGGGAGCCTCGGCCCCCGGCGGGAACAGCCGCAGCAGGTTGAAGCGTGGCTCGTGCAGCAGGCGGATCTGCAGCACGCTGAGATAATCCTCCACCAGATCCGAGGTCTGCAGGTAGCGGTCGTACAGTTCCGCTTCCCGGCGGCTTTCATCCCGGCACAGCACGCCCCGGTCGAGCAGGCGGATCATCAGTTCGGAGAAGTCCCCGGGGCTGATGTTGCGCCGTTGCAGTTGATCTTCCAGAGCGTCACGCATGGTTGTCCTGTTCCAATTCGATGATGAAGCCGTCGCGGTGGTTGAACCAGGTTTCCCCGGTAATGGTCTGGCCAGTGGGCTGCACCCTGACCCGGAAGCCGGCGGCGGCGTGGTCGGCACTGCCCAGGCTGATGATATGACTGAGGGCCAGCAGGTCAGCGGCGTTCTCTACCGGCAGGTCGCGGCTGTCGATCCGCCGCCCTGCACCCAAGGCGCTGCGCAGGTAGTTGCGCAGGCCGCTGGCATTGATCTGGAACGCCTGCTCCAGCAGTTGCTGGATGGCCAGCTCGCGCTGGGTCTCCGGGTCCAGATCGCCGGGGTCGTGCATCTCGCTGTGGACCAGCCGCCGCAGCTGGCGCTCGCGCAGGCGTACCTGCTGCGGGTCGACCAGTTCCAGGCGGATACTGGCCATGGCCTCTCCGGCGGCGGCCAGCCGGGCGTCGAACTCGGTCTGATCCAGCCCGCGCAGGGTGTGGCACAGGCCGACAATGTCGTTGTGCTTCTGGGTCTGCAGGTAGCTGAGCTGGCGGATGATGATGTCGGCGCGCTTGGTGAAGCTCTGCAGGGTGCGGCGCAGGGCCGGGAGCATGATCTCCGAGGCGTTGCGCAGGCGCAGCTCGATGCTGTCGAGCAGATACCAGAGCACCGAACTGCCCGGCTCGACCAGCAGATCAGGGGCTACCCGGCGCAGTTCCCGTTCGGCATTGGCCTTCCACTCACTGGGCATCGCGCGGATGCGCTGCAGTACCTGCTGGATGTGATCACGGTGCTTCTCCACGCTGTCGGCGGACAGGCGGATGGCTACGTCCGGCAGGAAGCGCCGCTCCATGAAGTCGAAGAACTGGTCACTGGCCTGCTGCACCAGTTGCTGGGCTTCGACCTCGCGAACCAGCTGGCGCTTGCGCTCCTCCAGCTCGGCGATGATATCGGTGAAGTCGGCGATGATGCGTTCGGAATACTCGAAGGCATCCAGCAGGTCGTAGACCTCGCCCCGTTCGGCAAAGGCCGACAGCGCGTTGAGGGTATTGCGGGTGTTGCGGTGGCGGGTGCGCAGGCTGCGGCCGTCGGCTTCCACCAGCGGCTGGGTG
The DNA here is from genome assembly GCA_012735335.1 of Gammaproteobacteria bacterium. Classification (GTDB taxonomy): domain Bacteria; phylum Pseudomonadota; class Gammaproteobacteria; order Pseudomonadales; family Pseudomonadaceae; genus Halopseudomonas. Next base: position 4,735 of record JAAYHO010000480.1, on the reverse strand, counting down.
AACAAGCGCCCGGTGCGGCTGAAGGGATAGGTGGACTGGAAGGTGGCCTGATCCACCTGGCGTTCCAGCCAGCCATGCTCGACCAGACTGTTGAGAATCCAGCCGGCCTGCTCACGGGGTGATTTGAAGCGGCCCTGATCCTCGTCATCACCCTCCAGCAGGGGTGCCCGCTCCAGCGCCTCGCTGAAGATATCCAGCACCTGTTCGCGCTTGAGTGATTCGCCGTAGTCGGCGTTGGCGCTGTACAGCCGCTCGTGCAGCAGGCGCAGGCATTCGACGATCTGCTCGCGGTATTTGCTGGTCAGTGGCCGAAAGAATTGCAGCCGTTCGTTGCTGAAAAACATCAGGCATACCCGGAAAGGATAAAGGGGCATTATGCCGGATCAGTCATGCCGGTTCACGCGGGTTTGTGTGATGCAGTGCCGCTTGCAGGTGTGCGGCGAGGGGGAGCCGCTCCGGGGTCGCTGAGAGGCCCCCGGGGCGTTGCATTCTGCTTACCCGTTGCTTGCCAGACGCTGACGGATGGCCCGCTCGATACCTGCCGCATCCAGTCCGCATTCGGCGAGCATGCTGGCCGGTTTGTCGTGCTCGATATACAGGTCCGGCAGGCCGAGGTTGAGCACCGGCGTGCGGATGCCCTGGGCCAGCAGCCATTCGTTCACCGCGCTGCCGGCACCGCCCATGATGGCGTTCTCTTCCAGGGTGACCAGCAGACTGTGGCTGTCGGCCAGTTGCTGCAGCAGTTCGGTATCCAGCGGCTTGATGAAGCGCATATTGGCGACCGTGGCGTTCAGCGTCTCGGCGGCCTGCAGGGCATTGGCGTGCAGGGTGCCGAAGCTGAGAATGGCTACTTTCTCGCCACTGCGGGTAAGCATACCCTTGCCGATCTCCAGAGCATGCAGTTCCTGCTCGATCGATACGCCGGGTCCGGTACCCCGGGGATAGCGTACCGCCGCCGGGCCGTCATACAGAAAGCCGGTGGTGAGCATCTGCCGGGTCTCGTTCTCATCGGCCGGGGCCATGATCAGCATGTTGGGGATGCAGCGCAGGTAGCTCAGGTCGAAGCTGCCGGCGTGGGTAGGGCCGTCTTCACCGACCAGGCCGGCGCGGTCGATGGCGAACAGCACGTCCAGATCCTGCACCGCGACGTCGTGGATCAACTGGTCATAGGCACGCTGCAGGAAGGTCGAGTAGATCGCCACCACCGGCTTGGCACCCTCACAGGCCATCCCGGCAGCCAGGGTCACCGCATGCTGTTCGGCAATCGCCACGTCGAAGTAGCGCTGCGGGAAGCGTTCGGCGAAGGCGATCAGGTCGGAGCCTTCCTTCATCGCCGGGGTAATGCCGATCAGCCGGGCATCGGCCTCGGCCATGTCGCACAGCCACTGGCCGAAAACGTTCGAGTAGCGCGGTTTGCTGACGCCGTTGCCGGCTGGCTTGGGTTCCAGCTTGGTGATGGCGTGATAACCGATGGGGTCGGCCTCGGCCGGGGAGAAGCCCTTGCCCTTGCGGGTGACCACATGCAGAAATTGCGGCCCTTTGAGCTGACGCATGTTGCGCAGGGTGGCGACCAGCGTCGGTAGATCGTGACCGTCGATCGGTCCTATGTAGTTCCAGCCCAGTTCCTCGAAGAAGATGCCGGGGGCGAGCATTGATTTGGCGGTTTCCTCGGTCTTGCGCGCCAGTTCCCAGGCCGGAGGAATCTTCGACAGCACCTTCTTGCTGCCCTCGCGCATGTGCGCGTAGGTGCGGCTGGAGAGGATCTTGGCCAGATAGTTGGATAGCCCGCCGACGTTGTGCGAGATCGACATGTCGTTGTCGTTGAGTACCACCAGCATGTCCGCGTCCGCTTCACCGGCGTGGTTCAGCGCCTCGAAGGCCATGCCTGCGGTCATCGCACCATCGCCGATGACTGCCACCGTGCGCCGATCCAGACCCTGCAGCCGGGCGGCGATGGCCATGCCCATGGCGGCACTGATGGAGGTGCTGGAATGGCCGACGCCGAAGGTGTCGTAGGGGCTTTCGCAGCGCCGGGGGAAGGCAGCAATACCGTCCTTCTGCCGCAGGGTGGACATCTGTTCCCGGCGGCCGGTCAGGATCTTGTGCGGGTAGGCCTGATGCCCGACATCCCAGACCAGGCGGTCTTCCGGGGTCTGGTAGACGTAATGCAGGGCAATGGTCAACTCGATCACCCCGAGCCCCGCGCCGAAGTGGCCGCCGGTCTGGCTGACGCTCCAGAGCAGGAACAGGCGCAGCTCATCCGCCAGTTCCGGCAACTGGGCCAGATCCAGCGCCCGCAGCTCGGCGGTGCTGTCGATGCTGTCCAGCAGGGGGGTACTGGGGCGCTCGCGGGGTATCTCGTGGAAAGTACTAGGCATCTACAAGGGCTCTGATTGCTGCCCGGGGCAGCGGAAACAAGCGCGCAGTTTAACCGATGAGGGTCAATAGCCCAACACCGGTCACCGCGACCGGGGTAAGCGGGGCTTAGAATTGCCGCTCGATTATGTACTTGGCCAGCTGCCGCAGGCGCAGCGCCTGGTCACCGAAGGAGTCCACTGCACTGATCGCCTGATCGCACAGGGAACGGGCCAGCTGGTGGGCGCCATCCAGCCCGAGCAGGGCAGGGAAGGTCGGCTTGCCCCGGGCCGCATCGGCGCCGTGACTCTTGCCCAGCACCTCGGTCTGGCCCTCGACATCGAGGATATCGTCCTGCACCTGGAAGGCCAGGCCGATGCAGTCGGCATACTGTCCCAGAGCCGCCAGTTGCTGTTCACTGGCCCGTTCGCTGGCCAGGGCGCCGAGCAGCACGCTGGCGCGGATCAGGGCACCGGTCTTGCGCTGGTGCATGTCCTGCAGCTGGCGCTGATCCAGTTGCTGGCCGACTGCGCCCAGATCCACAGCCTGACCGCCGACCATGCCCTGCGGCCCCGCCGCGCTGGCCAGCAGGCTGGTCATCCGCAGGCGGGTATCGGCCTGCCAGTGGCTGGCCTGGCTGATCCATTCGAAGGCCAGCGCCTGCAGTGCATCACCGGCGAGGATCGCGGTGGCCTCGTCAAAGGCCCGGTGGCAGGTGGGCTTGCCCCGGCGCAACTCGTCATCGTCCATGGCCGGCAGATCATCGTGAATCAGCGAGTAGGCGTGGATCAGCTCCACCGCCCCGGCGGCGGCGTCCACCGGACCGTCGGCAACGCCAAAGGCGGCGCAGCCGGCATAGGTCAGTACCGGGCGGATGCGCTTGCCGCCACCCAGCACGCTGTAGCGCATGGCCGTATACAGGCGCTCGAGCTGCGGCAGCTCATTGTGCAGGTGGCGCTCCAGATACTGCTCGATGCGGTTCTGGCAATCCCCGAGATAATGTTCAAACCCGCTCATTGGGCGTCGCCTTCGAAGGGCTCGGTGACCAGTTGGCCATCCTGCTCCAGCAGCAGGGCGACCTTCTGCTCGGCCTGGGTCAATGCCTGCTGGCACTCCCGGGTCAGCACCACGCCCTGCTCGAAGGCACCGAGGGATTCCTCCAGGCTCAGGTTGCCGCTTTCCAGCCGTTCCACCAGGTTCTGCAGAGCCCCCAGTGACTGTTCGAAATCGATTGCGGTTTTCTTACGAGCCATGGACATACCTCGGTTGCATGATGAAAGCGGCTGAACATTATCCGGGCTGGTGGCCCGGGGTCAATCGACATGGGGCGCTCGGCAGTTCATTGATGCCCTGTTGACCAGTGGCAAGCAGTGGATATCAATAAAGACCTCTTTAAATGTATGGCTAATTGTGGTTGAATTTCATCAGCATATCAGTTGGCCATATCAAGGTTGGTTGTCTGCCGGGCTTTTCCCGGCGTTCTTGCCTCAGGCCGAGGCATCTTTCATCACAATAACAAAGGCTACTCTCAAGTAGCGTGGGATTCACGGGATATGGAAGCAGTGACCGTGGTGACAAGGCTGCTGCGGCAGTTGAAGTTGGGAACGGACGAGCTCCAGCAGCGACTGGAGTTCCTCGACTGGGACGCTGCGGATGTGGAGCGTCTGGGTGCTGTGGCGGGTGATGCAAGGCCGCTGAATAATGCCTACGTGGATGAGTTGTACGAGACACTGGGGCGTTTCAGTGAGCCGGCCAGGATTCTTAACGATCCTGCTACCGTGGGGCGGCTCAAGGAGCATCAGCGAAACTACTACCAGCGGCTGTTCAGTGGCGATATTGATGATGACTACCTGCGTGATCGGGTGCGGATCGGCCAGGTCCACGAGCAGGTGGGGGTCGAGCTGAAATGGAATCTCGGGGCTTATCGACTGTATCTCAGTCAGATGCTTCGCGGGCTTTCGCCGGTTGGCACCAGCATTGATGCATTCCTCAATGCTTACGACAGTCTGCTGAAGATTGTCTTCTTTGATATGACCCTGGCTGCCGAGGCCTACGTGCAGGCGCAGCACCGGGCTCTGGAAGCCAGCAAGGCGCGCTACGCCCATGCCTTGCGTGGCGCTAACGATGGCATCTGGGACTGGGATCTGGACAGTGGAGCACTGTATGTGTCCCAGCGCTGGGCCAGCATGCTCGGACTGGCCCAGCGCCAGATAGGTGAGACGCCGGAGGGCTGGTTTGCCTTGGTGCATCCGGATGATCTGCCGGGGTTGCGGCAGGCGATAGACGAGCATGTCGCGGGCCGCAGTGCCTGGATTCGTCACGAATACCGGATTCGACAGTGCGATGCCAGCTATCTCTGGGTGCTGGCCCGGGGCATTCT
>JAAYHO010000479.1 GCA_012735335.1 Gammaproteobacteria bacterium | reverse complement strand
GGCCGAGCGTGGTCATGCGGTGACGCTGTTTGATGCGGCCGACAAGATCGGCGGTCAGTTCAACGTGGCCAAGCTGGTGCCGGGCAAGGAGGAGTTCTACGAGACGCTGCGTTATTTCGACAAGCGCATCGAGGCGACCGGGGTCAAGCTCAAGCTCAATACCCGCGTGGCGGCGCAGGATCTGGCGGAGTTTGATGAGGTGCTGCTGGCCACCGGTATTGTGCCGCGGGTGCCGGCGATTCCCGGTGTCGAGCATCCCAAGGTGATCGGTTATCTGGATGCGATTCTGCAGCGCAAGCCGGTCGGTCAGAAGGTCGCGGTGATCGGTGCCGGTGGTATCGGCTTCGATGTCAGCGAGTTCATCTGCCACGCCGGGGAGAGTACCAGCACCAATACCGAGCTGTTCTGGAAGGAGTGGGGCATCGATCCGGAGCTGCAGGCCCGGGGTGGTATCGCCGGGGTGAGCCCGCAACCGCACCCGCCAGCCCGCGAGGTGTACCTGCTGCAGCGCAAACCGAGCAAGGTTGGCGCGGGTCTGGGCAAGACCACTGGCTGGATCCACCGCGCCGGTCTGGCGACCAAGCAGGTGAAGATGCTCAATGGCGTGGAATATCTGCAGATCGACGACCAGGGGCTGCACATCCGTCGCGGCGAGGAGGTCAGCGTGCTGCCGGTGGATACGGTGATTCTGTGTGCCGGTCAGGAGCCGCTGCGGGAGTTGCAGGCGGGTCTGGAGGCGGCTGGCAAGGTGGTGCATCTGATCGGTGGTGCCGATGTGGCCAGCGAGCTGGATGCCAAGCGTGCCATTGATCAGGGAACGCGGGTGGCTGCGGTACTTTAGACTGCCAAACAGGTCACATTCGTGGTGTGATGTTCTGCTTAAACTCGCACAGTGGCGATGCATTCGCGCCGAAAAAAAGGCAGAGTGGCAGAATCATAAGAACATGACGGATGGACGGACCTGAATGAACGCAAGCGACCTGGCCAGGATACAGAAGCCGTTGCTGACTGAAGCGGTGATGTTTTTTTCTGAACAGGGCATCTCCCGGGAAATGCTCTACCCGGAGTTTGAAGCACTGCTCGACGGCCTGGTCACAGCGCCGGATTTTGCCGACGAGACCGTCGAGGCGGTGTTCCTGCAGATCAACCACCGCCTGCACGTACGTGCGGCGGTGTTCTTCACCGTTGATTTCGACCTGGACGGCTACATCAATCGCCTGTGGAACATGCCTCTGCGCAATCTTGCGGAGAAGGCCGGGCGTGGGCCGGATATGGGCGGCGGTCCGATTCGTCTTGCCTGTCTCGGCTTCTGTACCAACAAGACCTATCAACCCAACCTGTGGAAGCCTGGCCAGCGTGGCGGCAGGGCTGATCTGGCATGGATCAAGCAGGCGGTAACCCGCAACGTGCTGGGTATTCTCGGTGAGGATGAGGAAGCCAAGGCCATTCTCGCCACCGAAAACCTGCAGGTGGCCGCCGAGGACACCTGGTACGGCCCGGTCTCCGCTCCGGCGGAGGAGCAGGCCCGCGATGTGGAGGCCGAACTCAAGGCCGAAATGGACAAGCTGCGCCAGGCCCACGCCGGTGAAACAGCCGAGTACCTGCGCCAGATAGGTGAACTCCAGGCCCGCCTGCGCCAACAGGAACAGGAGTCCCGCCAACAGCTCGACCACCTGCGCGGCGAGCACGCCGACCACCTGACGGTGGTGCAGGGTGAGCTGCTGGATATCAAGCGTGAGCTGGAGGAGCAGCAGAAGATCAACAGTCTGCTGCGGCGGGAAGTGCATAAGTTGCAGAGTCGGACTACTTCGGGGATGGGGTAGACCCACCTCATCCTCATTTGCCAGACCTCCCCCCACTGCGGATAATTACCCCCTTGAGCCGACAACAGTGAGTGGTTTATGGAGCATTTCCGCAGTATCGGGCTGATTGGCCGTCTGGGCAGCGCCCGTGTGGTGGACACCCTGCGTCGTCTGAAACGTTTTCTGTTGGATAAGGGCCACACCGTCATTCTTGAGGATGCGGTGGCGGAGCTGTTGCCGGGGCATCAGTTGCAGGTGTGTCCTCGGCAGGTCTTGGGCGAGGTCTGTGATCTGGTGATCGTGGTCGGCGGCGATGGCAGTCTGCTGGGCGCGGCGCGGGCTTTGTGTGAGTCGAATGTGCCGGTGCTGGGCGTGAACCGCGGGGGGCTGGGCTTCCTCACCGATATCGCCCCGGATGAGCTGGAGCAGGGTGTCGGCGATGTGCTGGAAGGCAAGTACATGGCCGAATCGCGCTTTCTGCTGGAGGCGACGGTGTACCGTGGCACCGAGGTGCTGGGCTCCATCGCAGCGTTGAATGAGGTGGTGCTGCATCCGGGCAAGTCGGCGCGGATGATCGAATTCGAGCTGTTTGTCGATGGCCAGTTTGTCTACAGCCTGAAGTCCGACGGCATGATAGTGGCGACGCCGACCGGGTCGACCGCCTATTCCCTGTCTGCCGGTGGTCCGATCATGCACCCCAAACTGGATGCCGTGGTACTGGTGCCGATGTACCCGCACACTCTGTCCAGTCGCCCGATTGTGGTGGCGGGCAACAGCGAGATCCGCATCACTGTGTCCCCGAAGAACGAAATTTACCCGCAGGTCAGTTGCGACGGCCAGGAGCACATTTCCTGTGCGCCGGGTGATACCCTGATCATCCGCAAGAAGTCGCAGAAGCTGCGGCTGATTCACCCGTTGGATCACAATTTCTATGCGATCTGCCGCAGCAAGCTGGGTTGGAGCAGTCGCCTGACACAATGACGCATATGGCAGACATCGAGCAATGGCAGGGCTTTGACATCATTGGTGATGTGCATGGTTGTGCCCGTACGCTTGAGGTTCTGTTGGAGCAGATGGGTTATGCGCGCCTCGGTGGTGTCTGGCGTCACCCGCGCCGTCAGGCGTTGTTTCTCGGCGATATCATCGACCGTGGGCCGCGCATCCGCGAGGCGCTGCTGCTGGTGCGGGATATGGTCGAGGCTGGCAGCGCTCGTTGCATCATGGGTAATCACGAATTCAATGCGCTGGGCTGGTTCACTCCGGCACCGCCGGGCAGCGAGCGGCGCTATGTGCGCGAGCATACCGAGCGTAACCAGCGGCAGATTCAGGCGACCATGGAGCAGTTCGAGGGGCATGCGGCGGAGTGGGACGAGTTTCTCGACTGGTTCTGGACGTTGCCGCTGTTCATGGATCTGGGGCCGTTTCGGCTGGTGCATGCCTGCTGGGATGATCAATTGATCCAGACCTTTGCCGGCCAGTTTCCTGATGCCACGCCGGATGTGGAGTTTCTGCAGGCCTCGGTGGAGCGCGATAGCTTTGCCGATCAGGTATTCGATCGCCTGCTGCGCGGTATCGGTATGCATTTGCCCCATGGGTTGACCATGCGTGGCGGTGACGGCGTGGTGCGCGGCATGTTTCGCACCAAGTTCTGGGAGGAGGCGCCGGAGACCTATGGTGATCTGGTATTCCAGCCCGATAAGCTGCCCGAGCATGTCGCCATCCGTCCGCTGACCTACCGGCAGAAGCGCGAGCTGCTGGTGTATGGGGAGGATCAGCCGCTGCTGTTCGTCGGTCATTACTGGCAGCATGGCACGC
>JAAYHO010000478.1 GCA_012735335.1 Gammaproteobacteria bacterium | reverse complement strand
GTGCCCAACTGACCGCGGATGTCGTAGGCTTTGAAGCAGGTGATTTGGGACATTGAAGATCCTTGTTAAACCAATCAAATAAAATTCTGCGGGTTCCGGAGTGTCGAGCGTCAGCCCACTATCCTCCCCAACAACCCCGCCGTAGACGAATCCACCCCATTCACCTCGCCCTCCCCGCGTATCCACTTCAACGTATCCACGGCAAGCTTCTTGCCCATTTCCACGCCCCACTGATCGAACGGGTTGATTTCCCAGATCACCGATTGCACAAACACCTTGTGCTCATACAGCGCAATCAGTGCACCGAGGCTGCGCGGCGTCAACTCATCCAGCAACAGCGTCGAGCTGGGTTGGTTGCCTCGGTAGCGTTGGTAGATCGGCATATCTTCGGCGTTTTTCAGCGCAGCGTCACCCAGCGCCAGCAGGCGGGACTGGGCCAGGCAGTTGGCCAGGGCCAGCTCATGTTGAGAGAGCAGCTCCTCGGTCACTTCGTCGTGGGTTTCCTGGTAGCGGCGGGCAGGCATGATGAAGTCGCAGGTGACCGCCTCGGTGCCCTGGTGCAACAACTGATAGAAGGCATGCTGCGCATTGGGCCCGACGTCGCCCCAGATGATCGGGCAGGTATTCTGTGCCACCGGCTCGCCGTCGCGGGTGATGCTCTTGCCGTTGGACTCCATCTCCAGCTGCTCCAGATACAGCGGCAGCAGCTTCAATCGCCCGTCGTAAGGCAGGATCGCCTGGGCATTGATGCCCAGCACATTGGTATTCCACACCCCCACCAGCGCCATCAGCACCGGCAGGTTGGACTCCCACGGCGCATTGCGAAAATGCTCGTCCATCTGATGCGCCCCGGCCAGCATCTGACGGAAGCCGTGCATGCCCACGGTCAGCGCAATCGGCAGACCGATCGCCGACCACAGCGAATAACGCCCACCCACCCAATCCCAGATCTGCAACTGATGCTGCTCACTGATACCCCAGTCCGTCATCTTCTGCGCCGCCGACGACACCCCCAGAAAGTGACAGTGCAACACCCCCGGCTCGTCCCCCAAGGTGTGCTGCAGCCAACGTCGCGCGGTATCGGCGTTGCTCAGGGTATCGATGGTGGTGAAGGACTTGGACGAGATGATGAACAGCGTCGAGTGCGGATTCAGACTGCGCAGCAACTGGGACAGCTGGCTGCCGTCCATGGTCGAAGCGAAATGCACGGTCAGACGCGACGCGGTAGAGGTGGCGCTGTCGCACAGGGCATCGACCATCATCTGCGGCCCGAGATCCGAGCCACCGACGCCGATGTTCACCACATCCGTCACCACCTCCCCGGTCACCCCGCGCCACTGGCCGGAATGCAGCTTGTTGACCACCTGCTCCATCCGCGCCAGCTGCTGGTGAACCTGGGCGGTGATGTCCACCCCATTCACAGTGCAGGTCGCATCGGCAGGCAGGCGCAACGCCCAATGCATCGCCGCCCGGCCCTCGGTACAGTTGACCTCGTCACCGCTGAACAGTCGGTCAATCCACTCCGGCAGCTGCTGCTGACGGGCCAGATCGAACAATCGCTCCAGCGTCTGCTCGGTCAGACGCTGCTTGGAATAATCAAACAACAACGGGCCGCACTCAGAGTGCAACCGCTCGAAACGCTGCGGATCAGCCGCAAACAGCTGGGCCAGATGCGTATCCTTGATGCTATCGGCATGGTCCGCTAGAACGCGCCACATAGATTATTCTCCAGATAAACTTGGTAACCCCCAAGGGCGTGCCGGGCACGCCTTCGCGCCGGGGG
>JAAYHO010000477.1 GCA_012735335.1 Gammaproteobacteria bacterium | reverse complement strand
GCTCAGCGCGGTGCGGATACGCGCCTGCTCACTGATCATCGCCAGCTGCAGGCGGGCAATGGGTGGCGGCGCGTCGCTGTAGGTCAGGGCAATCAGCTCGCTGTCGAAGCTGTCACCTGAGGTGGTGCGCAGGGTATTCAGTGTGTGCCGCTGGCGGTACTGGGCCAGCGCCTGCAGGCCGAACAGCAATACCGCGCTGGTGCCGAGGCTGAGCCAGTAATGGCCGCTGTACAGGGCAGCGGCGGCGATGCCCGTGGCTGCCAGCGGTGCGCCCAGCTGCCTGGCGAGGCTGGTAAGCGGGCGGCGAGCTGCGGGTTGCTTACCATTGCGCATACGCTGGTACAGCGCTGCCGCGCGGCGCACCTGCGCAGGTTCGGGTTTGACTCGCACCGACTCGTAACCGGTAATCTGGCCGTTTTCCAGGATCGGCGTGACGTAGGCGTTGACCCAGTAGTAGTCGCCGTTGCGGCAGCGGTTCTTGATGATGCCCATCCAGCTCTTGCCGCTTTTCAGGTACGACCACATGTGGGCAAATACCGCCTCGGGCATATCCGGGTGGCGGACGATATTGTGCGGGCTGCCGATCAGCTCGTCGCGGCTGAAGCCACTGACCGCGACAAACTCGTCGTTGCAGTAGGCGATCACGCCCTTGGCATTGGTCGCGGAGATCAGCCGCTGGCTGGAAGGGAAGTCGACTTCGTGCTGGGTTACCGGCTGATTGTTCTTCAATGTAATACCTCGAGTCTCAGGACCCTGTTCGGGCTGGGGCGGGGGCAACGGCGGAAGGGGCGTGGGCGTTCAACTGCTCCGCCGGTAACGGTCGGCCGAACAGATAGCCCTGGAAGGCATGGCAACCGGCGTTGCGCAGGTAGTCGAACTGTTCGCGGGTTTCCACACCCTCGGCGACCACTTTCAGCTCCAGTGAGGCAGCCAGCGAGAGGATCGCGCAGACGATCTTCTGGTCGCGCTCGTCGTTCGCCACGCCGTGGATAAAGGACTGATCAATCTTCAGCCAGCTCAGGGGCAGGTGCTTGAGATAGGCCAGCGAGGTATAACCGGCACCGTAGTCATCCAGCACCAGCACCATGCCCTTGTGCACCAGCTGTTGCAGCTGGTGCTGCAATGACCGCTTCAGGCCTTTCAGCGGCATGGTCTCGGTCAGCTCCAGTTGCAGGCCACGGGGATCGATGCCCGCGTGGGAGACCGTTGCATCCAGCTGCTCGAAAAAGCCCGGCTCATTGATCTGGCGGGCGCTGATATTCACATTCAGGGTCCAGTGGCGGCGCTGGGCATCCTGTTGCCAGGCGGCCAGTTGCGCACAGGCGGTCTCCAGTACCCACTGGCCGATACCGATGATCATGCCGTTGCGCTCAGCCAGTGGCAGAAACTCCGCCGGGGAGATCAACCCATGCTGCGGATGTTGCCAGCGCAGCAACGCCTCCATACCGAGGATGCGCTGCTCGCTATCCACCAGCGGCTGGTAATGCAGTAACAACTCGCCGCGCTGCATGGCCCCGGTCAACGCCTGTTCCAGTTCCAGTTGCTGGCGGGAAACGGTAGAAGCCTGGTTGCCTGATTCACTGGTGTCCTGCACAAAAAACAGCCAGCCAGCCGGGTTGTCGCTCTGTTTGTGGTGTGATGCCAGGGTGACCTCGGCACTGCGCTGGCCCAGGCAGGGGTGCTGGTAGCTCAGCTGGCAGACCTGCACCTCGCCGGGTGATAACAACTGGCAATGTCTGGCAAACAGTTCACCCAGCCCGGCCAGGCAGGTCTGTTCGAGGCGCGATCCCAGCAGCTTATCAAGGGGGAAGCCGAGCGCTGTGGTCAGGGG
>JAAYHO010000476.1 GCA_012735335.1 Gammaproteobacteria bacterium | reverse complement strand
GTCCGGGGTCAGCGCCTTGCCGGTCGCGCCCTTGCGCAGCACACCGTGACAACCGGCGCAGCGCTGGAAGTAGATTTCCTTGGCTTTATCGAAGTCGGCTTCGCTCAGGTCCGGCGCGCCGGGGGTGTGTACGACACGGGCCAGCGAAGGATCAATGGCTGAGGCTTCACCCTGGTAGGCGGCGGCGGCTTGCTCAGGGTTGGAGGTCTGAGCAAAGGCTGCGGCAGTGACAGTCAGCGCCAGCACACTGAGGACAGTTGTTAACGGTTTGGTCATTCTCATGGCTATTTTCCTTTCCTTGAAACAAAAATGGGCTAATCGCATTACCGCAGTGATCAGAAAGTCAGTCGTATCTCCGTATCGATATGGCGTTGCAGGCCGGGTAGTTCGTCAAGGGGACGATAAGAGCGGTTGAGCAAGTTGCCCAGCAGTATTCTGGCGCTCAACCTATCCTGGTAATCGAATGTCATGGCAAGGTTCAAAGTGGCATAGCCGCTCTCCTTGTCCTCAACGCTCCGATCGACTCCCTTACGTGTGGAACCACTGGCGGTGCGCATAAAGAAGTCGAACTCACTATCCACCGAACCAAGCTGGGCGTAGCTACGCAGCCCCAAGGTGCCCATGGCACTGGGCATACCGCTGTTCCGGGTGGAATAACCATTACCATAGTCAAACTCACGCTGAGTCAGACTGAAGGCAGCATGTGGCTGGAACAGCCAGTCCGGGCGCCACTCAAGGGCGACTTCCAGACCTGTAGTGGTGGCCTCGCTGATATTGGTGTACTGCCATTGCCGCTGACGGGCACTGGCTGGCGGCCGGTAGCCGTCCGGTGTCTCGGTAATGCTCTGACGATCGATATAGTCTTTGGCGATGGTATGGAACAACACCGCATCGGCAGTCATCGCGGGTACTTCGTAGCGCCAACCCAGTTCCATGACTCGGGCACGCTCAGGCTTGAGGTCCGGATTGCCGTAATGGGTATTACTGCCAGCCACTGCCACCATGTGCAGCTGAGTCAGGGTCGGATAGGAATAGCCCTGGGCCAGATTGGCGCGCAACGCCCAGTGTGGAGCGGGGCTATATACCAGACCCAAAGAACCCAGCACGCGATCGTCGCTGCCGTCCGATGGACGCCCCTCAGTGGTGCGCTCCAGCTCCGAGTCAACACGGTAGTAACGGCCGCCCAGGTAAGCAGTCCAGTCTTCGGTAAACTGCCAATCCTGCTGAGCGAAGGCCGAGAAGGTCTGTTGATTGGCCTGTTGTCTGGACGCAGCGGGAAATTTCTTGCTGTCCAGCTCATCATCCACATACTCCAGGCCCACCAGGGTGGTCTGGTCAGCCAGCAGCTCCAGTTCGGCCTGCACTGCCATACCGCGGGTCTGTTGCTTATCGAGCGAATCGTTCTGGATCTGAACCCGACCCATGGGCGGCATGAGCATGACGGTATTCAGCGAGAACTCACGATCGACCTCACGATGGTAGGCGTTGGCTGACAGCTTCCGTATCAGCGGACTCAGGTCAGTCGCCTCATAGAAGAAGGCGTAGCGCTGTTGATCACGCTTGGGAAAATCCATTTTCATCTCTACGCCAGGGTTCTGCTCCGGGTCAGACCAGGTTCCAGCGCTCAGATTGAAGCGCTCGGCCTTGATCGCCATATAGTGGTTGTTTTTACGATAGCCCAGATGCAGCGCAGCGGACTCATTATCGTAGGCCGAGTTGTCCAGCTCACCATAACCACGGGTGCGGCGCTCGCCATGCTCGCTGCGCGACAGACTCAAGCGGTAATCAAAATCACCGCTGCTGCCGGCCAGCCCGGCGTTGCTGCGGTAGCCTTGGGTAGCGGAGTAATATCCACCACCAACGTAGCTTTCCAGCGGCACATCGCTGCCACGCCGCGTGATGATGTTGACCACCCCACCGATGGCATTGGAGCCGTTGATCACGGACGACGGCCCACGTACGACCTCGACCCGCTCGATCATCGCCGGATCAATCAACAGCGGCGTGCCATGGTCGGTATGGTCGGTCATGGTCTGACCATCAATACGAATAGTTACCCGCCGCGAACTTTCACCGCGGATGGAAATGCGCTTCATGCCGGGGGTATCGGCATCTGTTAGCACCACACCGGGCACATCCCGGAACAGTTCGGCGACATCAGCCAGACTGCGGCGCCGCAGATCGTCTTCACCTATACGCGTGACGGAGCCCGGACTCATCAGACTGGCCACTGCGAAGCCAGTGCCGGTAATGACCGTATCGGCCAACTGCAGAGCGGGGTCAACTTCTGACGCTTGCGCTACGGATAGAGCCAGCGCGGACAATCCAGCAACAAAAATATGAGTTTTCATGAACATGGCTCCTGACAACGTAAACACATCATGGGGAAAGGTTCAGCAAGAAAGCTTGATCATTGTCAAGTTACAGTGCGTCAAGCTGACGCACTGTACTGGGTGCGACATACCATCGCAGCCTTATCTGGGTACTCTAAACCGCGAACGGTTAAAAATACCCAGTGCATGCGAGGTATAAAATACCAAACTATTAATAACCCCTTTAAATTCAGCAGGTTATCCACATGGCACGATCCTTGTTAGAGAAAGCACTGAACGCATCTATTCAAGGAATCACCAATGGACGCAACCCGGTTAGACCTCCACGCTGAACAGCACTCGGGGCTGTTCTACCAGGCCAGTGGCACTGAGGTTGAGCTCTTCGAGCAGGCCGACCGCTTTGGCATGCCGG
>JAAYHO010000475.1 GCA_012735335.1 Gammaproteobacteria bacterium | reverse complement strand
TCGCGGCGCAGGATCAGCATCATCTTGGCGTGGGTCTTGAAGCCGACCACGCCGTAGATCACCACCGCACCGGCCTGCTGCAGACGGCTGGCCACCTGCAGGTTGGATTCCTCGTCAAAGCGTGCGCGCAGCTCGATCACCACGGTGACCTCCTTGCCGTTGCGCGCCGCATCCACCAGCGAGTTGACGATCTCCGAGTTGGCTCCCGAGCGGTACAGGGTCTGCTTGATGGCCAGCACGTTGGGGTCCTGGGCTGCCTGGCGCAGCATGTCCACCACCGGGCTGAAGGACTCATAGGGGTGCAGCAGCAGAATGTCCTGCTTGCGGATGGCCGGGAACAGGTTTTCCGGATTGGCCAGCATTTTCGGCAGTCCCGGAATGAACGGCGGGAACTGCAATTCCGGGTGGTTGTCCAGCCCGGTGATCGAGAACAGCCTGGTCAGGTTGACCGGGCCATTGACTTCGTACAGCTCGGACTCGCTCAGGCTGAACTGCTTGAGCAGGAAGTCGGACAGCGGCTTGGGACAGTTGTCGGCGACCTCCAGACGCACGGCATCGCCGTAACGCCGGGACAGCAGCTCGCCGCGCAGGGCGCGGGCAAGGTCATCAACCTCGTCCGGGTCGACATTCAGGTCGGCGTTACGGGTCAGGCGGAACTGGTAGCAGCCCAGCACCTTCATCCCGGGGAACAGATCATCGGCGTGGGCGTGGATCATCGATGACAGGAACACGAAGTTGTCACCGCCGTCACACAGCTCGTCGGGTACCCTGATCAGGCGCGGCAGCGAGCGCGGTGCCGGAATGATCGCCAGACCGCTGTCGCGACCGAAGGCGTCGATGCCTTCCAGCTGCACGATGAAGTTCAGGCTCTTGTTCACCAGCAGCGGGAACGGGTGGGTCGGGTCCAGGCCGATCGGGCTGATGATCGGGGCGATCTCGGCACGGAAGAACCGGCGCACCCACAGGGTCTGCTTGTAGCTCCACTGGCGACGGCGGATGAAGCGGATCTTCTGCCGGGCCAGTTCCGGCAGCAGGATGTCATTGAGGATGGCGTACTGGCGATTGACCTGTTCATGGGCAATTTCGCTGATCTTGCTCAGTACTTCATGGGGCAGCAGGCCATCGGCACCGGTCAACTCGCGGGCGAAGGTGATCTGTTGCTTGAGACCTGCCACGCGGATCTCGAAGAATTCGTCCAGATTGCTGGAAAAGATCAGCAGGAACTTCAGTCGCTCCAGCAGCGGGTAGGACTCATCCAGCGCCTGTTCCAGAACGCGGATATTGAACTGCAGCTGGGACAATTCCCGGTGGATATACAGCTCCGGCGCATCCAGTGAAGGGATGGGCGCTTCGATAACCTGCACGGCAGGTGGCGGAGCCGGGGTGCGTGGCGTGGCGGTGGTGTCTGGAGTAGTCTGGTCCTGCGAAAACTCAGGCTCGTCAGTGGTGTCGCGCATCATATCCTCGGAACGAACTGTCTTCCCCGGGCGGCCGCTCGGGCCTCCCCTGTATACAGGATGAGTATGACGCAATTAAGACAATAAGCGCAGAGCCC
>JAAYHO010000474.1 GCA_012735335.1 Gammaproteobacteria bacterium | reverse complement strand
ACGACGGCCTGTTTGAGCTGCCCGCCGATGCACCGGTGGGTCAGTGCCTGCGTGAGTATCTGGGACTGGACGACGCCATCATCGAAGTCGACCTGACCCCCAACCGCGGCGACTGCCTGTCGATCGCCGGCCTGGCCCGGGAAGTCGGTGCCAACTATGCAGCTCAGGTTGCCTGTCCGGCCATTGATGCTGTTGCCGCCACCCATGACGAGACCCGCCCAGTCGAGCTGTTGGCTCCCGCTGCCTGTTCCCGTTATGTTGGCCGGGTCATCCGTAATGTGGATCTGTCCCGCGCTACGCCGCTGTGGATGGTCGAGCGCCTGCGCCGCAGCGATATCCGCAGCATCGACCCGGTGGTGGATATCACCAACTATGTGATGCTGGAGCTGGGACAGCCACTGCATGCCTTCGATCTGGCCGAGATCCGTGGTGGCATCCGTGTGCGTCTGGCCGAGGAGGGCGAGAAGCTGACCCTGCTCGACGGCCAGGAAATCACCCTGCGCAGCGATACTCTGGTCATTGCCGACCACGAACGCCCGCTGGCCATGGCCGGTATCATGGGTGGCGAGCACAGCGGCATCAGTGACGGTACCACCGACCTGTTCCTCGAAAGTGCCTTCTTCGACCATATCGCCATTGCCGGCAAGGCCCGTAACTACGGCCTGCACACTGATGCCTCCCACCGTTATGAGCGTGGTGTGGACTGGCAGCTGCAGCGCCAGGCGATGGAGCGACTGACCGCCTTGATCCTCGAGATCGTCGGTGGTGAGCCGGGCCCGGTCATCGAAGCGCTGGATGAACAGCATCTGCCCAAGCCAGTCACTGTGCAACTGCGCAAGGAACGGGTCAGCCAGATGCTCGGTCTGGATATTCCGGATGCGGATATCGAAGTCTATCTCCAGGGCCTGGAGCTGGGTGTAGTAGCCAGCGGCGCGGGCGAGTGGCAGGTCTCCGTGCCCAGCCACCGTTTCGATATCAGTCTGGAAATCGACCTGATCGAGGAGCTGGCCCGTCTGTACGGTTACAACCGCCTGCCGGTCAGCGCACCCAAGGCCTCGCTGAGCCTGACCGCCAAACCGGAAACCCGCGGCGAGCTGCCGGTACTGCGCCGTCTGCTGGTTGCCCGGGGCTATCAGGAAGCGATCACCTACAGCTTTGTCGAGCCGGGCCTGAACAAACTGTTCGACCCGCAGAGCGAGCCGCTGGCTCTGGCCAATCCCATCTCCAGCGATATGGCGGTGATGCGTACCAGCCTGTGGCCGGGTCTGAGCAAGGCGGTACTGCACAACCAGAATCGCCAGCAGCCCCGCGTGCGCCTGTTCGAGAGCGGGCTGCGCTTTGTTCCCCAGGTCAACGGTGAGTTGCTGCAGGAACCGATGCTGGCAGGTATTGCTGCAGGCACCCGGCTGCCGGAAGGCTGGGCCAACGGCAGTGATGAGCTGGACTTCCATGACGTCAAGGGCGACGTGGAAGCAGTACTGGGGCAGGGCGGTGCGCTGGACAGCTTCCGCTTCGAGGCCGCCGAGCATCCGGCACTGCACCCGGGACAGAGCGCCCGCATCCTGCGCGATGGCGAGCTGGTCGGCTGGATGGGTGCGCTGCATCCGCAACTGGTCGACAAGCTGGATCTGGACGGCCCGGTATTCGCCTTCGAGCTGCGCCTGGAAGCCATCGTCGAAGGGCGTCTGCCGCAGTTCTCTGAACTCTCCCGATTCCCTGAAGTCAGACGGGATATCGCGGTTCTGGTGAATCGTTCGGTCATGGCCGGAGAGCTGCTGGAGGATATCCGCGAGCAAGCCGGAGCGGTTCTGAAGAACCTCAGGCTGTTTGACGTATATCAGGGCAAAGGTATTGATCCGGAAAGCAAAAGCCTGGCGATCGGCTTGACCTTGCAACATTCCTCGCGCACTCTTACGGATGACGAGGTGAACGCAGTCATGGATAAGGTAGTGGGTTCACTGGAGCAGGGATTCAAAGCCACGTTAAGGAAATAGGAAAGTGCATATGGCGGCTCTGACAAAAGCAGAAATGGCAGAACATCTCTATGAGGAGCTCGGCTTCAACAAGCGTGAAGCCAAGGAGCTGGTAGAGCTGTTTTTCGAAGAGATCCGCAATGCGCTGGAAAACAACGAGCAGGTCAAACTGTCCGGCTTCGGCAACTTTGACCTGCGCGACAAACGTGAGCGTCCCGGGCGCAATCCCAAAACCGGCGAAGAAATCCCCATCACGGCCCGGCGCGTCGTTACCTTCCGCCCCGGTCAGAAACTCAAGGCCAGAGTAGAAGCCTATGCTGGAACCCAGCCACAATAACGAACTGCCGGTCATCCCCGGCAAGCGCTACTTCACCATCGGCGAAGTCAGCGAACTCTGTGCGGTCAAACCCCATGTGCTGCGTTACTGGGAGCAGGAGTTTCCACAGCTGTCCCCGGTCAAGCGCCGGGGCAACCGTCGTTATTACCAGCGCCAGGATGTACTGATGATCCGTCAGATCCGCTCGTTGCTGTATGACCAGGGTTTCACCATCGGCGGCGCCCGCCAGCGTTTGGAAGGTGATGAGGCGAAGGAGGACAACAGCCACTACAAACAGCTGATCCGCCAGACCATTACCGAGCTGGAAGAGGTGTTGCAGGTTCTCAAGGCGAATTGATACTGAAAAGTGAAAAAAACCTTTCGCATTTCAATTGGTTAATGTATAGTTCGTCCCGCTTTGGCAGCAATGGCAAAGCATCAGTCGGGGCGTAGCGCAGCCTGGTAGCGCACTTGCATGGGGTGCAAGGGGTCGAGTGTTCGAATCACTCCGTCCCGACCAATATTAGAGAAAAAGGCCGGTAGCGAAAGCACCGGCCTTTTTTTGTGCTTTGAGCCGTCCTGAATAGAGTTGACACGTTT
>JAAYHO010000473.1 GCA_012735335.1 Gammaproteobacteria bacterium | reverse complement strand
CTCCTATACCGTGAGCATTCCTCAAGGTTGGAGCTTTCAAGGTGGCACCGGTCGTGTGCATGTCCTGGAAACGCGGCAATGGTTCATCGCATCCAGTCCTGATGGCGAGATCACGATTATCTACGGGGATGTCGATGTCCCACGGTTTATTGAGCAAGATCCATTTGGCATGAGCCCCCCGGGGAACTGGTACACCACCCAGTTTGCCGGCAATTTCTTTATCTGGCCGTATCAGCAGGGACTGGAGTTTGCCAAGGAACGCGTGCAGAACCATTTTGCTTCCTACACCGGTTTCGAGATTGATGAAGACAATCAACTCGACTTGACGCAGTCAACCCGCCAGGCCCTCCTGCAGGTCAATCCGGCGATTGCCCAGAACACTACATCCGGCCTGTCGGCATTCAAATTCACCCATGAGGGCAAGGAATTTGCCGGCGCCTATTGGGCCAACACTACCCGCTATCCCGAATCAGGCGTCTGGAGCATGATCCAGGCCATTCGCATCATCGCTACGCCAGACCGAGTCGACGAGGCTGTGAATCTGGCCAGCACCATGATCCCCGCAACAGACCCGCGGTGGCAGAGGCAACAAGATGCCGGTGCCATGCGCAACCAGCGCATCATGTCTGAATCCTTTGCAGCAACAAACCGCATCATGAGAGAGTCCTACGAGAGCAGGATCGCCTCATCCGAACGTGGCACTCGTGACTTCGTTGACGGCATCTGGGGGACTCAGCGACTGCAAGACCCCGCTACAGGCCAGCGCTACGAAATGCAGCACGGCTCCCTGTCCTACTGGTTGCACGACGATGGCAAGACAGTCGTGGGGGCCGACACCTACAACAATCCGGACCCCAGCCATTTACGTGAGTTGCTTCAGGTGAGAAACTTTTGAATCAGTCACTACTGGCCGGTTAACTGGAAGCCTGTCTCTCGGCCCAGTCGGCCAAGCTTTGTCACAGGGGCATGCCGACGTCAGCCATGCGGCCCATCAACAGCCCCTGTGCGCGACTGACCTCAGCCATAGGCCCGTATCGCGCCGAAATGGACCCAGCACTCTCCGCCACCCACGAGCGAGTGCTTGCAGAATGAGAGCGGAAGTCACAATGCCGATCGCGAAATGGTCACCTGCAGCAACTGCAGAGTAACTGTCTGATCTGCACGGCTGGCACTGACACAAAGACAAACTGCGCGGCATTTCAATCATTGACGAAAGTTGTAGTAGTGGTTAGCTTGAATCTTTAGCGAACTGCATCCAACCGCCAGGCGCCGGGAATGAGAACCGTTGACATCACCAAAGAGCCCGTCGAACTCTTCAAGATTCTGAAGTTTGAGGGGTTGGTCAATACCGGCGGCGAAGCCAAGCTGTTCATCGGGGACGGGCAGGTGCTGGTCAATGGCCTGGTAGAGACCCAGCGGCGCAAGAAAATTGTGCATGGAGACGTCATTGAGTTCCGCGGGGAACGGCTGCAAAGCAGACGCGTGTAGGTGGCAGCCATGAGCCCGTTGGAGATTGTCTACCAGGACGACAGCCTGGCTGTGATCAAAAAGCCCCCCGGCCTTCTGGTCCATCGCAGCCCGATCGACCGCCACGAGACCCGCTTTGCGGTGCAACTGCTGCGCCGGCAGATTGGCCAACGGGTCTGGCCGGCACACCGCCTGGACAAGCCGACCTCGGGCCTGCTGGTGTTTGCCCTTTCCGCGGAGATTGCCCGCGATCTCTCGATCCAGTTTGCCGAACGCGAAGTCGGGAAGCGCTATCTCGCCCTCCTGCGCGGCTTCTGCCCGCTGTCTCTGAACATAGACCATCCAGTCCGTGTTCCCGGCGACGATTACGCTGCCACCCAGGGCGGGAGGACGACCACTCAGCTGCCCGCGCGAACAAACCTGCGTCGCCTGGCTCGCGTGGAGTTGCCTGCGAGGGTAGACCGCTATCCCAGTAGCCGCTATTCACTGGCAGAACTTTTCCCGACCACGGGCCGCCGGCACCAGCTGCGCCGGCACATGAAGCACATCAGCCACCCCATTCTGGGCGATGCCAACTACGGCAAGGGTAGCCACAACCGCTTTTTCCAGCAGCAGCTGGGCTGCCACCGCCTGATGCTGGCATGCACCGGGCTCGCGTTTAGGCACCCGGTCACGGGTGATGACATCTCGCTGCAGGGATCACCGGGCAGCGACTTTCTGCGCCTGGCGAAACTCCTCCCCTGGCAATGGGATGCGCCGGATTCTCCAACTGGCTACATGGATCCCGCAACTGCCTTGCCGCTGCACGGCTTTTGATTTAGCGTTGCGGAAAACCTGCGGGGACGATGCATGTATCACAGTTTTGATTTCGGCAGCTTCATGCTGCGCCTGGTATTCGCACTGCTGTTGGTGTTCGGCACCTGGAACCCGACCGACTGGTCCTACCTGGGCTGGCTGATCGGCGATGAAGGCATCCGCCTGGAGCCCCTGGTGGTGATTGTCGGGCTGGTATTGCTGATCGGCTGGATCATTTATCTGCGCGCCACCTTCATGTCCATGGGCTGGCTGGGCGTGATTCTCGGCGCCGCCCTCTTCGCTGCCGTGATCTGGCTGTTCGTGGACATGGGCTGGCTGACACTGGACGACCCCGGGATGATCAGCTGGCTGATACTGTTACTGCTTTCCCTGCTGCTGGCCGTGGGGATTTCCTGGTCGCACATCCGTCGACGTCTCACCGGGCAGATCGACGTCGACGAAATAGAGACCTGATCGCAGCGAACTATCGACTCAGGGTAAGCTGCTCGCGCTTATCCGACGGGTCGACCAGAACGAGACCCTCCCGGGACTGCAGGCTCATGCTGCCGTCCCGATAGACCCGGCAGTCAAGCATGAGGCTGCTTCCCTGTCCGGGCAGAGCCTTGATCACCAGGCGATCCCCCCCGCGCCGATTGCGGATGTCGTAGAGGCGGGTCGCGGTGTTTTCTCCGAGACTGTCTTCAATCGCGGCCCTGCAGCGCTGCAGGTTCTCCTGATTGTCGCTGGCGTGCAGGCTTGTCGCGGCTGTGGTGACAAAAAGTGCCATTGCAAGAACACCTGTGGATTTCATCTCATTACCTCCTCCCTTGGCAGGTGGGAGCAGAATACGCCTGTCGATTTTTGGCCGTGATAGCCAGAAATGCTCACACTGATTGCAAAATCGGACAGGCCTCTCTTCCCTCCCTGCAGGGAATCCCGCACACTGCCCGAATTCCACCGGTGGACCGGAGTCGGTACCGGAAGAGGGCAGCCCGCGGGCGCCGGAGCTGGTGTTCGAGCTGGGTGTGCCGGTACTGGGCATCTGCTACGGCATGCAGACCATGGCCGCTCAGCTGGGCGGTGCCGTGCAGGGCTCCGAGGAGCGTGAGTTCGGCTATGCGCGGGTCGACCTGGTGGGCAAGGGGCTGCTGCTGGACGGCATCGAGGATGCGGTGGACGACCACGGCACCCTCAGCCTGGATGTGTGGATGAGCCACGGCGATAAGGTGATCGAACTGCCTTCAGGCTTCGATGTGCTGGCCAGCACGCCGAGCTGCGCCATCGCCGCCATGGGCGACGATGCCCGCCAGTTCTACGGTGTGCAGTTCCACCCGGAGGTGACCCATACCAAGCAGGGCATGCGCATTCTCTCTCGCTTCGCACTGGAGCTGTGCGGCTGCGAGGCGCTGTGGACGCCGGCCAACATTGTTGAAGATGCCATTGCCAATATCCGCGCACAGGTCGGCGACCAGAAGGTACTGCTCGGCCTGTCAGGGGGTGTCGATTCCTCCGTGGTGGCGGCCATGCTGCACCGCGCCATCGGCGATCAGCTGACCTGCGTATTTGTCGACAACGGCCTGCTGCGTCTGCATGAAGGTGATCAGGTTATGGCCATGTTCGCCGAGAACGTGGGCGTGAAGGTCATCCGCGCCGACGCCCAGGACAAGTTCCTGTCTCGCCTGGCCGGTGTCACCGACCCGGAAGCCAAGCGCAAGATCATCGGCCGCACCTTTATCGAGGTGTTCGACGAGGAAGCCACCAAGCTCAAGGATGTGAAGTTCCTGGCCCAGGGCACCATCTACCCCGATGTGATCGAATCCGCCGCCACCAAGAACGGCAAGGCTCATGTGATCAAGTCCCACCACAACGTGGGCGGCCTGCCCGATGACGTGGAGTTCCAGCTCGTCGAGCCTCTGCGCCTGCTCTTTAAGGACGAGGTCCGTGCCGTTGGCCGCCAGCTCGGCCTGCCCGAGGAGATCGTCGCGCGCCAGCCCT
>JAAYHO010000472.1 GCA_012735335.1 Gammaproteobacteria bacterium | reverse complement strand
GTGGCCGCTGCGAAAGCGCTGGGCGACCACCAGCAGGATGGCCATGCCGATCAGCACGTGGGCCATATGGAAGAAGGTGGTAAAGAAATAGAAGAAGTAGAAGGTATTGGTACGCAGGTTGTAGCCGTCGCCGAACAGCAGCACATACTCGCTGATCTTGATGCCGACATAACCCAGCCCGCACAGCGCCGCCAGGGCAAAGCCGGTGATCAGTGCCCTGCGATTGCCCGCCGCCGCGCGGCGTACGCCCTTGGCAGCGAAGTAGCTGCCGGTCAGCAGGATCAGGGTATTGATCAGCCCGGCCTCCGGGTGCAGGGTGGCAATCCCTGCGCTGAACATCTCACCCCAGTGGCCCCGGGCAAAGGCCATGCTGCCGAGCAGGAACAGGAAGGCCAGCAGCTCGGCAAGGATGAAGCACCACATGGCCAGATCGCCGGGCAGGCGTCGGTGTTGGGTGTCCTCGGTGATATCGACAAGGGCAGTGTCGGAACTGCTCATCAGGGCGTCCTCCCGGTCAGCAACAGGTAGAGCCTGGGCAACAGGCTGGGCAGTTCGGCGGCCTGGCGGATCAGTTGATAGCGCTGCTGGCCGAACAGATAGGGCAGGTAGTCGGCGGCCTGCTGGTCGATGGTCACGCAGAACGGCTGGATACCGGCCTTGCGCGCTTCCAGCAGCGCCTGACGGGTGTCTTCCATGCCGTAGCGGCCCTCGTACACATCCAGATCATTGGGTTTGCCGTCGGTGAGCAACAGCAACAGGCGCTGCTCGGCGGGCTTGTCCTTGAGGATCTCGGTGGCCTGACGGATGGCCCCGCCCATGCGGGTGTAATAGCCGGGCTTGAGGTTCTGAATGCGGCCATGAATGGCCTCGCCCCAGGACTCGGCAAAGTTCTTGATCAGATTGAAGCGCACATGATCCCGGCGTCTGGAAGAAAAGCCGTACATGGCAAAATCATCCTGCCCGGCATCCAGTGCCTCGCCGAGCAGGTGCAGACTGTCGCGGATCACGTCGATCACCTGGTGGGTGTCGTCGGCCCAGGCTTCGGTGGACAGGGACAGGTCGGCCAGTACCAGACAGGCCAGATCCCGGTGGCGCGCCGCTTCCCGCCGCCACAGCGCCGGTTGCGCGCTGGCGCTGCCGCGACGGCGATCGGCGGCGTAGTGCAGGCAGGCGTCCAGATCCAGCAGGGTGCCGGTGGGCTGGCGTTTTTCCCAGATACGCTGGGGCCGCAATCCCTCGAAGCGCTGGCGCAGGTTATTGGCCAACGGCCGCAGACGTTCTGGCAGGGGCGCGGGCTCGGCATCCCGGGGCAGCATCGGGATTACCCGGCAGTGGTTGTCGCGCAGCTGCTGCTTCTTCCAGTCCCATTCGGGGAACAGGCAGCCGTCGGTCAGCGGGATATCGTCCTCCGAGGCCGATGGCAGATCCATGTCCAGCTTGATCCGCGAGGCACTGGTGCTGGGGCTGCTTGACAGGCTCAGGTAGTCCAGGTCTTCGGCGATCTGCTCGGTATCCTCATCGTCGCTGTCGTCCTCGCAGCGGTCGACCGGGACGAATTCCGACCAGGAAAACAGGCTTTCCAGACGGAAGATCATCATGCCGTTGCGCTGCTGGTTGTCGTCCACATAGCGGCCCTGCTTGCGCTGTTTGCTCTGGCGGATTCTGCCCTGGCCATTGGACTCGCCATCGTTGTCGCTGTCATTGGCGGCGGGCAGTCGCGGCAGGCTTTCCTCCGCCAGCGGGTACAGCCACAGCGGGACAGGCGCAGGTTCGCCGGGAGCGGCGGGCAGGGCGGGCTGGCTGCCGGGTGACAGCAGGGCGCGCTGCAATGCCGCTTCGCGCTCGGCCTGGACAGCGGGCAGCCGGGCACTCTGGCGACGGATCTCGACCAGCGCCCGGGCCAGCTCGTAGTACAGGCTGTTCAGGCCGGGGTAGGCGGCCAGGGTATTGAGCACCAGCTGCTGGTTGGCCTGCAGCCAGTCGCCCTCGCTGACCGAGTCGGCCTGGCTGGCCATGGCGGTCAGCCACAGATACAGGTCCCGGTTCATGTCCGGCTCGGGGAATACCGCCAGGCTGTCGGGTACCCGCAGGGCCTCGGCTTCGCGCCAGGCCAGTGCGTGGCGGCGGCCGGTACCGGCAAGGCGGTGGGCCAGCGGGCGCCAGGTTTTCATACTGCGTTCGGTGCTGGCCTTGATGGTCAGCCCGGGGTCGCCACTGAGAGCGCGGAAGACCATGGCCAGACGCGGGCCTTCGTCCTCAAGCGTGACTTTCGCCTGGGGATAGCCATTGCCTGCCAGGCGGGTGATCAGCCGGTGCCAGCGGATACCTACGGCTTCTTCCATTGTGTTTCTCCCAGTGGATGGAATTCGGTGGGTCCTACAAAAACAGGTGTTGCTTGAGCTGCTATCAGGTGGGGCGGTGCCCACCTGATAGCGTTGCCGGATCAGGCAGCCTTGATCAGCGCCGGGGCATCTGCCCGGGTCTTGCGGGCTACCAGGAAGCTGTACAGGTACATGCCCAGACCGATGGCAAAACCGAAGCCGGCGATCAGACGCATCCAGTACACATGCATGATGGCATCCTGGGTCTGCATGTAGCCGATCGCACCAGCATCACCGGGCAGGCGTTGCAGATCGATCTGGATCCAGCCAGCCCAGGTCAGCAGCAGGGTGATCGCCAGCATGCTGATGCTCATCACCCAGCACGACCAGATCTCCATGCGCTGGGCCTGCGGGCTGTTGCACTCGTTGCCGTGCAGTTTCGGCCAGGAGTAGGAGATGATGGCCATGGCAATCATCGCGTAGGCACCGAAGAACGCCAGGTGACCGTGGGCCGCTGTCAGCTGGGTGCCGTGGGTGTAGTAGTTGACCGGAGCCAGGGTATGCAGGAAGCCCCACACGCCAGCACCGAGGAAGGCCATGATGGTACAACCTACCGCCCAGGTTACGGCTGCCTTGTTCGGGTGCTCACGGCGACGTTGCTTGAGCATGCTCAGGGCAAACAGCACCATCAGGAAGAACGGCAGCGGTTCGATGGCGGAGAAGATCGAGCCGATCCACAGCCAGTAGTCGGGCGCACCCATGAAGAAGTAGTGGTGACCGGTGCCGAGGATGCCGGAGATCAGCGCCATGGCAATGATCAGATACAGCCACTTCTCCACCACTTCGCGGTCAACACCGGTGGTCTTGATCAGGATGAAGGCCAGGATGGCACCGAGGATCAGTTCCCACACGCCTTCCACCCACAGGTGCACAACCCACCACCAGAAGTACTTGTCCATGACCAGCGACATGGGGTTGTAGAAGGCGAACATCCAGAACACCCCGAGACCGATCAGGCCGGTGATCAGTACCATGTTGACCACGGTCTTGCGGCCCTTGAGGATGGTCATCAGGATATTGAAGATGAAGCCGACCACCACCAGGGCGATACCGACCTTGGTAATGGTGGGCTGCTCGAGGAACTCCCGGCCCATGGTCGGGAAGTACTTGTTCCCGGTGATTTCCGCCAGGGTCGAGTAGGGCACCAGCAGGTAGCCGAGAATGGTCAGCACCCCGGCCACGGCAAAGATGCCGCACAGCCAGTAGCCGAGTTTCGGGCTCCAGAGTTCGGTCTGGGCCTCTTCCGGCACCAGGTAATAGGTGGCACCCATGAAGGCAAACAGCAACCAGACAATCAGCAGGTTGGTGTGCACCATGCGGGCCACGTTGAAGGGAATTTCCGGGAACAGGAAATCGCCGATGATGTATTGCGTACCGAGGATCAGACCGAAAACGATCTGACCGACGAACAAGAGCATGGCAACCGCAAAGTAGGGTTTTGCCACCGCCTGTGAAGCGTATTTCATGATGTGATTCCTTATGCTGTCAGAGTCGGGTCAGGCGTACTCAGCCTTCCTTGTTCGGCGGCCAGTCGTTGGTATCGATGCGCGATGACCAGATCAGGAAGTCCGACATGGCATCCAGCTCTTCTTCGCTCAGGTTGAATTGCGGCATCTGCCGACGGCCCGGCACGTTGGTCGGCATGGCGCTCATCCAGGCACCGAAATAGGCGCGGAATGCGGTTTCGTTCTCCAGACCCCGGCGGTTGAACACGTTGACCAGTTCCGGAGCAAAATAGGCTCCTTCACCCATCAGCGAATGACAGCCGGCGCAGTTGTTGTTTTCCCACAGTTCCTTGCCGTGGGCGACCGAGGCGGTGAGCTGGTCGCGGTTTTCCCGTTCCGGGATCGCCGTGACCGTATCCACCGTCAGGCCAATGAACAGCAGCATGAAAAACATGCCGCCACCGTAGTAGATGTTGCGGGCCATGCCCTTGGTAAAGCGCTCCGACATGTTGATCTCCTCGGGTTATGCGGATTGCGTGCTCGCCGGTCAGGCGATTTTTCTGTTGGCTTGTTGTTGTCCAGGTTCGGCAAAGTGCGCTCTGACCACGTCCATGATGGCCGCCTGGGCGGTGGGCTCGTCGGTGAGCGGCTGCGCCATGCAGGCTTCGCAGGCCTGGCGCGGGTCCATACCGGCGGCGATCAGGCGTGCGGTATGGATAAGCAAACGGGTGGAAGGGGCTTCTTCCAGATCATGCTGGCCAAGGTGGCGCAGGGCGTTGCCCAGGCTGACCAGTTGCCCGACCCGGGCCGCGTCCAGTCCGGACTCATGCTGCACGATGCGGCTCTCGGCCCGGGCTTCGGGGTAGTCGAAGGCCATGGCCACGAAGCGCTGGCGGGTACTGGGCTTGAGACCCTTGAGCAGGTTGCGGTAGCCGGGGTTGTAGGACACCACCAGCATGAAACCGGGGGCAGCCTCGAGTTCCTCGCCGGTGGCTTCCAGCGGCAGGATGCGGCGATCGTCGGCCAGCGGGTGCAGCACCACGGTAATGTCCTTGCGCGCCTCGATCACCTCGTCGAGGTAGCAGATGGCGCCTTCACGCACGGCGCGGGTCAGCGGGCCGTCCTGCCAGAAGGTGCCGTTGGCACCGATCAGATGGCGACCGACCAGGTCGGCGGTGGTCAGATCGTCATGGCAGGCCACGGTATACAGCTTGCGCCCCAGGCGCTCGGCCATATGCTGGATGAAACGGGTCTTGCCACAGC
>JAAYHO010000471.1 GCA_012735335.1 Gammaproteobacteria bacterium | reverse complement strand
GTACCAGCCCAGCCGCCAGCAACGGCGCGACCAGCGCCACCACCCCCAGGTGCAGCAGCATATGCGCGGAAAAGGCGGTTCGGCTCATGGCCGGCAGCGGGCCCAGCCAGAGCCCGGCGAGCAACAACAGAGCGGTCAGCGTGACGGCGTTGAATACAGTGCGCTGCCCGTCCATCACCATGGCCCCGGGCTGCTGGCTCGGGCCACCAGCAGCCGGGAGATCTGCGCAGCCAGATCGTCCTCGGCCAGTTGGCCGGAAAAGCGCTGGACCAGCTCGCCTTGCGGATTCAGCAGAAACAGACTGGTAGCGTGATCCAGCAGATAACCGCCATTGACCGGCACCCGACGCCAATACACTCCCCACTCAGCGGCCAACTGCTGAATCTGCTGCGAACTGCCGGTCAGACCGAGGATGCGTGGATCGAAGAAGCCGAGGTACTCGGCCAGGTGCTCAGGCGTGTCCCGTTCGGGATCGAGGGTAATGAAGACGGGTTGCAGCTGGTCTGCATGACCATCCCGTTGCTCAAGCAGGTGGGATATCCGGCTGAGCGTCGCCGGGCAGATATCGGCACAGTGGGTAAAGCCGAAGAACACCAGCGCCCAGCGCTGTCCCCGCCAGTCCTGCAGCTCAGCCGCGCCACTGTGCGCCTGCAGCGCGGCCAGGGCAGCCACTGCTTCGCTGCTCAGACTGTCGGGCCCGGCATCCCGTGCCGGCCAGACCTGATACGCCACCGGCAGCCCGGCCAACAGTATCAGCAGCGCCGCACCCAGCAGCATCAGTTGCTTGCGTAATGGCATACCCATCCCCGGAATCAGCATCCTGCTGTTATGGAGACAGCCGGGCTGCACATGGTTCCCGTCAGGGGGCTGATTTTATCTTCAGCGTCGAGTTTGGTAAGGTCGAGCGGCTCAATACACAGGAGGCTTCATGTATTTCACAGTCTATTTGTCCGGCGAGATCCACACCGACTGGCGGGACGAGATCAAACGCGGTGCCGAGGCCCGTGGACTCAATATCGAGTTCACCTCGCCGGTCACCGATCACCCTGCCAGTGACGCGGCGGGCGATCACCTGGGGCCGACCAGCGAAGGATTCTGGCGCGACCACCAGTCGGCTAAGGTCAACGCCATCCGCACCAAGACCCTGATCGAACAGAGCGATCTGGTGGTGGTGCGCTTCGGCGACAAGTACAAGCAGTGGAACGCCGCCTTCGACGCGGGCTACTGTGCCGCTCTGGGCAAGCCCTACATCACCCTGCACGCTGAAGACCTGGTCCACCCGCTCAAGGAAGTGGATGCTGCCGCCATGGCCTGGGCCACCAGCACCGAGCAGGTAGTGGAAACCCTGGCCTACGTGCTGCGTGCCTGAGTCGGCATGTCCATCCAACACGCGCTGCTGACCTCCCTGCTGGAAAAGCCCTCCACCGGTTACGAGCTGGCCAACCGCTTCGACCATTCCATGGGGTATTTCTGGCACGCCAGCCACCAGCAGATCTATCGGGAGCTGGGGCGCATGGCCGAGGCCGGGTGGGTGTTGGCCGAGGACGATCCGAATGCCGGTAACCGACGCAAGAAGACCTACCAGGTACTGGCTGCCGGGCGGCAGGAACTGAGCCGCTGGGTTGCCGAGCCGGGCAGCTCTAACAATGCCGACCAGGCACTGCTGATCAAGCTGCGCGCCGAGGCAGTGCTCGGCCCGCTGGGCGCCAGCCGGGAGCTGCAACGCCTGATCGAGCTGCACCGCCAGCGCCTGCAACTGTACCGGGATATCGAGCGGCGGGACTTCAGCCATGCCGATCCGAGCCAGGCCCAGCGCCTGCAGCATGCAGTACTGCGTCGGGGCATCGTTACCGAGGAAAGCTGGCTGGCCTGGGCCGAGGAAACCCTGCCGCTGGTGCAATAACGACACAGGGCCGAACAACCGTCCGACCCTGTATCAGTACCGCAGTCACGGATCAGAGCGCCAGACGCTCCCGCGCCGCCTGATACTCGCGCTGCAGACGGGCAATCAGCTCGGCTGCCGGCACCACCTTCTTCACCGCACCCACCCCCTGCCCGGCACCCCAGATATCCTTCCAGGCCTTGGCCTTGGTATTGCCGCCGGAGCCGAAGTTCATCTTCGACGGATCGGACTCGGGCAGCGCCTCGGGGTCCAGCCCGCTGTTGACGATACTCTGGCGCAGGTAATTGCCGTGTACGCCGGTGAACAGGTTGGAATAGACGATATCCGCAGCGCCACTGCCGACGATCATGTCCTTGTAGGCCTGATCGGCATTGGCCTCTTCGGTGGCAATGAAGGCCGAGCCGATATAAGCCAGATCCGCCCCCGCCGCCTGCGCCGCCAGGATGGCGTTACCGTTGGCGATGGCACCGGACAGCAGCAGCGGGCCGTCAAACCACTCGCGGATCTCATGGATCAGGGCAAACGGCGACAGGGTACCGGCGTGACCACCGGCACCGGCAGCCACGGCGATCAACCCGTCCGCGCCCTTCTCGATGGCCTTCTTCGCGTAGAAGTTGTTGATCACATCGTGCAGCACTATGCCGCCATAGGAATGGATGGCCTGGTTCACGTCCTCCCGGGCACCTAACGAGGTGATGACGATCGGCACCTTGTACTTCACACACAACTCCAGATCCTGCTCCAGCCGATCGTTGGAGCGGTGCACTATCTGGTTCACCGCAAAGGGTGCGGCGGGCCGATCCGGGTTCTGCTCGTTGTATTCGTCCAGCTCGCTGGTGATGCGCTGCAGCCACTGCTCGAAGACTTCCAGCGGGCGCGCATTGAGCGACGGGAAGGAGCCGACCACACCGGCCTTGCACTGGGCGATGACCAGATCGGGGTTGGAAATGATGAACAGCGGCGAGCCAACCGCCGGGATCGACAGCCGGCCCTTGAGAATATCAGGTAGAGACATGCTTGCTCCAAAACAGAATCAATCAGAAAGAAAGTCGGCAAAGCGCGGCGTCAGGCCTTGCCACCAAGCAGCGCTGCATAGGGTGCCATGCGCTTGGCCATTTCCTTGCCTAGCTCCTGCAGACCGCTGAGCGGGCGCACCATGACCTCGAACTCAAGGATGCGGCCCTGCTCGTCGAAACGCAGCATGTCGATGCCCTTGAGTTGCTTGCCGTTGACCTCGGCGCTGAATTCCAGCACCAGGCTGGTGCCATCATCGGTCACCAGAGTGCGATAGTAAGTGAAGTTCTCGAACACCTGATTGACGTTCTTCAACACCAGCTTGATGGCTTCGCGGCCCGGATAAGGCGTGTGCGCCACCGGCGAGCGGAAGACAATACCATCTGCCAGCAGCGGGTCGAGTTCCTCCATCGCGTTGCGCTCGAGGATCTTGTGCCAGGCAGCAAGGGTTTGCTGGGCCGCGGGGGAAAGTTGTCTGGGCTGCATGAGTGGTCTTCCTGATAGGCAAAGGGGCAGCGGCCGACAGATGCCAGCCACCATATGCAATCAGTTGCATAAACTAGCAATCTGCCCAGCGTAATGCAATTACCTGGGGTTTGCTGATGGCGCGCTGTGTCGAGATGGAACTCGACACTCCATTTTTCAGCGCTTCTTGTCCCGGCGCTTCTTCTCGGCCTTCTTCTTGTGGCTCATCAGGCGGCGCTTCTTGTTCACCTGACGTTCAGACAGCTTGTTCTTGTTGTCCGCATAGGGGTTGTCGCTGCCCTTGTACTCGATACGCACCGGTGTACCGGACAGTTTGAATACCTTGCGGAACACGTTCTCCAGATAGCGGGTATAGGAGCGCGGTACCGAGTCCACCTGGTTACCATGAATAACGATGATCGGCGGGTTGGAGCCGCCCAGGTGGGCGTAGCGCAGCTTGATGCGGCGGCCGTTGACCAGCGGCGGCTGGTGCTCCTCCACGGCGGCTTCGAGGATTTCGGTCATGCGCTTGGTCGGGATCTTGGTCATGGCGCTTTCGTAGGCCTGATCCACCGACTTGTACAGCAACCCGACACCACTGCCATGCAGCGCGGAAATGAAATGCTGATCGGCAAACTGGGTGAAGATCAGCCGGCGCTCCAGCTCCTTCTTCACATAGTCCTTCTCCCCCGGCTCCATGCCATCCCACTTGTTGATCGCCACCACCAGCGCCCGGCCCGACTCCAGCACGAAGCCCAGCAGGTGCAGGTCCTGTTCGACGATACCTTCCCGGGCATCGACCACGAAGATCACCACGTTGGCATCCTGGATCGCCTGCAGGGTCTTGATCACCGAGAACTTCTCGATGGCCTCGAATACCTTGCCGCGGCGGCGCACCCCGGCGGTGTCGATCAGGGTGTAGGGCTTGCCATGCCGTTCGTAGGGGATATAGATACTGTCGCGGGTGGTACCGGGCTGATCGAACACCACCACACGGTCCTCACCGAGCATGCGGTTGACCAGCGTCGACTTGCCGACGTTGGGTCGACCGATGACGGCGATCTTGGTACCGATCGGGGTAACCGGGACGCGCTCTATCGGGTTGCCGTCCTCATCCAGCTCCGGCTGGGCCTGGATCTCTCCGTCCACCAGCACGGCTTCGAGCATGGGGTTGATATTGCGCCCGTGGGCGGCGGCAATGCTGATCGGCGCGCCCAGCCCCAGCGGGGCAAACTCGCCGACAATCGAGTCCTGATCAGCACCATCGATCTTGTTGGCAATCAGGAAGGTGTGCTTGTCGCGCTTGCGCAGGTGCTCGGCAATCATCTCGTCGCCTGCGGTGCGCCCGGCCCGGGCGTCGACCAGGAACAGCACGGCGTCGGCTTCCTCGATGGCCTGCAGGGATTGCCCGGCCATGATGGTATCGATGCCGTGCTCATCGCCGGTCAGACCACCGGTGTCCACCACGATGAAAGCCCGGCCCTGCCAGATGGCTTCCCCGTACTGGCGGTCACGGGTCAACCCGGGAACGTCGGCGACGATGGCGTCACGACTCTTGGTCAGGCGGTTGAACAGGGTGGACTTGC
This sequence comes from Gammaproteobacteria bacterium, assembly GCA_012735335.1. Classification (GTDB taxonomy): domain Bacteria; phylum Pseudomonadota; class Gammaproteobacteria; order Pseudomonadales; family Pseudomonadaceae; genus Halopseudomonas. Next base: position 2,739 of record JAAYHO010000471.1, on the reverse strand, counting down.
CGACGTTGGGCCGACCGACCAGGGCGATAACAGGAACCATGCTTACTCCGCGCACCACAGGTGCCATACAAAAACAAAAAGGCCGCTGCACCTTCTGTGGTCAGCGGCCGGAAAGTATAACCTGTTTCGGCTTCAACGCAGCTGGTAGGCCGCCAGATCGCCGCTATTACCGTATACATAGAGGGTGCCGCTCTGGGCGATCGGGGCCACCCGGACGCCCTTGCTGTCGACCCGCACCCGCCCGACCAGACGGCCATCGGTCTGCGCCAGCAGGTGCAGATAGCCCTGGTAATCGGCCACCGCGACGTAGCTGCTGAAGGCCACCGGCGCAGTCAGCTGGCGACGCAGCAACTGCTCGTTGCTCCACAGCGGCGTGGCACGATTCTGATCATAGGCCTGCACGGTGCCGTCAGCCTTGCTCAGATACACGCTGCCAAAACCGGCACCGGGCCCGCCATGGCTGGACGCCGGACGCTGCCAGCGGATATTGCCGGACTCGGCATCCATCGCCACCAGGTTGCCCTGATAGGTGGCGGCGTACAGGGTCTGGTCATCCAGCAGCAGGTGACCATCGATATCCACCATGCGCTCCAGCTCGGAACGACCCTGGGGCTGCGCTACGCGCTGCTCCCACAGGGCCACACCGTTGGCCGCATCCAGCGCTACCACCCGGCCACTGGCCAGACCGGCATAGACCCGGTACAGAGAGACCACCGGGGTGCTGTGACCACGCACGGTCAGTACCGGCAGACTGGATTCGTACATCCAGCGCTGTTCACCGGTGGAGATATCCAGCGCCACCAGCTTGTCGTCCTGGCTCTGCACCACCACGATATCGCCATTGGTCTGCGGCGGTGCCAGTACCTCACTGGATACCCGGGCACGCCACAGCTCGCTGCCGTCGGTCTCGTCCAGGGTAATCACTTCGCCATCCAGAGTGCCCAGCAGTACCCGGCCACCACCGGCGCCTACCGCACCGGACAGACGCTCCTTGAGCTTGACCTGCCAGTTGACCTTGCCGGTCTCCCGATCCATGGACACCACCCGGCCCTTGGCATCGGCGGCATACAGGGTCAGGCCATCCAGTGTCGGCTGCAGGCTGTTGTACAGCTCGCCCTGGCCAATCCCGATATTGCGCTTCCAGCTGCGCTCGAGCTCGACTTCAGCGGTGAATTTTTCCAGCTCCGCCGGGGGCAGCTCCTTCTTCGAGGAACTGCCGCAGCCCACCAACAGCAGTGCGCTGAGGCCAAGGGCACATGTTCGGGTGATCAGCTTCAAGAGGCTTCCTCCGCCAGATCATCAAGTTTCAACTGCAGTTGCGGACGGCTGCGCTGATCAGCGGTGGCTTCCAGCGCAGCCTGATAGGCCTGGCGGGCATCACCGGTGCGACCCAGGGCCAGCAGCAGGTCACCACGCACCTCTTCACGACCGGCCAGCAACTCGCCGGTTACCGGAGAACTGAACAGCGCCAGACCTTCCTCGGCACGATCCAGCTGGGCCAGTACACGCGCCAGACGCTGCCGGGCGATTTCTTCCAGCGCCACGTCATCAGCGTCGTCGCTCACTTCCCGCAGCAGCCCTTCGGCGGTGGCAAAGTCACCGCTCTCCACCGCCAGCCGGGCCTGCATCAGCGCGGCATAGTGGGCGTACTGGGTGCCTGCGTAGTCGCTGCGCAGCTGGGCAGCCAGCTCGGCACCGCGGGCGCGGTTGGCTTCGCTGTCATCCTGCAGCACGCTTTCCAGCATGTTCTGGTAGATAGCAGAGGCATTCAGCGCCTTGTTCTCCTGGTGATTGGTCCAGCCATTCCAGCCAAACACCCCGGCCAGCGCCAGCACCACACCTGTCAATACAGGCGCACCATGGCGCTGCCAGACTTCCTTGATGCGTTCGATCTGTTCTTCTTCCGTCTGGTAACTCACCCTGCTCTCCTTCAGATTTTATTCAGCATTCTTGTAACAGGTTGCGCAGATACTGCGGTACTTCGGTCCAGGCAAGGTTGGCCTGCTCGCCATCCTCACGCAGCGGCTTGACGCCGACCTGACCGGCAGCGGCTTCCGCCTCACCGAGGATCAGCGCGAACAGCGCACCGGACTTGTCCGCCTTCTTGAACTGACTCTTGAAGCTGCCGCCGCCACAATGCACTACCAGACGCAGGTCCGGCAAGGCGTCACGCAACTGTTCAGCCAGGCGAATGGCCGCCTGCTGGGTACCATCGCCCAGGGTGACCAAATAGACATCCACCTGACGGGACAGTTCGGCCGGTACCTTGTCCAGGGTCTCGATCAGCAGCAGCAAGCGCTCCATGCCCATGGCAAAGCCCACCGCCGGAGCCGGTTTACCGCCCAGTTGCTGCACCAGACCATCGTAACGGCCACCGGCGCACACGGTGCCCTGGGCGCCAAGCTTGTCGGTCACCCATTCAAACACCGTCAGGCCGTAGTAATCCAGCCCTCGTACCAGGCGCGGATTGATCACATAGGGCACCCCGGCGGCATCCAGCAGCGCACGCAGACCATCGAAGTGGGCACGGGCCTCCCCGTTCAGATAATCCGCCAGTTTCGGTGCATCAGCCAACAGCGCCTGGGTATCCGGGTTCTTGCTGTCCAGTACCCGCAGCGGGTTGCTGTCCAGACGACGCTGGCTGTCTTCGTCCAGCTGCTCGAAGCGCTCACGCAGATAGGCCACCAGGTCGTCCCGGTAGCGGGCACGGTCTTCACTGCTGCCCAGGCTGTTCAGCTC
>JAAYHO010000470.1 GCA_012735335.1 Gammaproteobacteria bacterium | reverse complement strand
GTGGCAACCCTCTGCCCAACTGTCACTTCACCGCAGACCCCAATCAGCCTGGTTGTGTCAGCTTCGGCTCCAGCTTCACCCAGGAAAGCTTCGCCCAGAGCATCAATATCGGCGAAGCCGTTACCCAGGGCGTAGAGCTGGCCGCCAGTTGGCAGTTCCTGCCAGACTGGACCATCAGTGGTAACTACACCTACAGCGACAGTGAACAGAAAAGCGGTGCAGACAAGGGTGCACAACTGACCAACACTCCAGAGCATATGGCCTTTGCCCGTCTGCAGTGGGATGCTACCGATCGTCTGTCCATGTGGTTCAAGGGTGAGTACCGTGGTGACCGCAAACGGTTCACCAACCGCTACGAGAACCTGAGCGCTGCCAACAAGGCGGTACAGGATCAGGTGGGTGATCTGAAAGCCTACGAGGTGTTCCATCTGGGTGGAGCTTATCGTGCATCGGATAACGTCACGCTGACCGCCACCATCTATAACGTCTTTGACAAGGACTTCCTCAAAGGTAGTTATTACACCACCAACACCGGAGCAACCTCCTGGACGTCTGATTACATCCAAAGCGGTCGTGCGGTTGAAGGCACGCTGGAAGAAGGCCGTCGCCTGTGGCTGTCCGCCACTATCGACTTCTAAAGCCTGCCACGCAGCAAACAACGCCCGCCTCCCGCGGGCGTTGTCATTTCTGCTTTCCGATTTTTGCCAGTCCCGTCACGCAATTGATAAATATTCTTATTTTTATCGCGAAAAGGACTAGAGATTATCGGCCCATAACCGTACACTCTGCCGCCAACAATAAATGATAATGATTCCGATTAGCGTGATGATCACATAGGACTTCCAACAGGCATACAAGGAGCCCCTGGATGCTGATCAACACTACTCTCCCCCGCTACCTTCTCGGTGGCATGAGCCTCCTGGCTGGCTGCATTGCAGTTGCCAATGAAAGCGCGGTGCAACTGCCGGATGTGGTTGTGGTATCGGCCACCGGTTTCGAACAGAAGATTGCCGATGCCCCGGCCAGCATCAGCGTGATCAGTCGCGAGCAACTGCAGAACAAGCCCTACGCTGGGCTGGCTGATGCGCTGCGCGACGTCGAAGGTATCGACGTCGGTGCCGATCTGGACAAGAACGGCAATATCAGCATCACCATGCGTGGTCTGCCCAAGGACTACACCCTGGTGCTGATCGATGGTCGCCGGCAGAGTGATATCGGCGAGATCGGTCCCAACAACTTCGGCAACAGCCAGTTCATGTACATGCCGGCACTGGATGCCATCGAGCGCATCGAAGTCATCCGCGGCCCCATGTCGACCCTGTACGGCGCGGATGCCATGGGCGGGGTGATCAATATCATTACCCGCAAGGTGCAGAAGAACTGGGCCGGTTCCATCAGCCACGGCCTGACCGTCCAGGAAGATTCCCAGTTCGGTGACGATCGGAAAACCGATTTCTTTGCCAGCGGCCCGTTGATTCCCGAGCTGGTCGGCCTCGGGTTGCGGGCCAGCCTGTATGACCGGGAGCAGAGTGACCCGGGTTACAGTGTGGGCAATCTGGTCAACGGTGATGGCAGCCTGTTCGAGGATCGGGGCAGCTTCGGTGACAAGAAGATAGTCGCGGCCAAGAACTGGAATGCCGGTTTCACCCTGAACCTGACCCCGCTGGAGGACCATGACTTCCAGTTCGAATATGACGTAGCCAAACAGCGCTACGACAACACCCAGGGCCAGACCGGTACGCTGGACTCGGTGGAAAGCCTGTGGCGGGCCAGCCGTCAGGGCGTCATCCAGCCCCGGGTCGGCTATGCCGATTACCAGCGCACCGAGCGCGAGCAGTTCGTTATTGCCCACAACGGTCGCTGGAGCTTTGGTGACAGCACCAGCAGTCTGACTCGCAGTACCAGCAACAACTTCGGCCGTTCACTGCCGCTGACCGTGCAGGAGCGCACGAATCTGCAGGCCATCTGGGATCAGGCCGCTGCTGATCAGGGTGTCAACACTCCAGAGCTGACGGATGCCC
>JAAYHO010000469.1 GCA_012735335.1 Gammaproteobacteria bacterium | reverse complement strand
GTGGTGACCAAGCCGTTCCCCTTCGAAGGCCGCAAGCGCATGCAGATTGCCGACGAGGGCATCCGCGAGCTGAGCCAGCACGTCGACTCGCTGATCACCATTCCCAACGAGAAGCTGCTGACCGTACTGGGCAAGGACGCCAGCCTGCTGTCGGCCTTCAGCAAGGCCAACGACGTGCTGCTGGGTGCGGTACAGGGCATCGCCGACCTGATCATCCGTCCCGGTATGATCAACGTCGACTTCGCCGACGTGAAAACCGTCATGAGCGAAATGGGCATGGCGATGATGGGTACCGGCCACGCCAGCGGCCCGAACCGCGCCCGTGAAGCCGCCGAAGCGGCTATCCGCAGCCCGCTGCTGGAAGATGTGAACCTGATGGGTGCCCGGGGTATTCTGGTCAACATCACCGCTGGTCCGGATCTGTCCCTGGGTGAGTTCTCCGAAGTGGGTAACACCGTGGAAGAGTTTGCCTCGGAAACTGCCACCGTGGTGGTAGGTACCGTGATCGACCCGGAGCTGCGTGACGAGCTGCGCGTAACCGTGGTTGCCACCGGTCTGGGTGCCCGCGTGGAGAAACCGGTCAAGGTAGTCGACAATACCGCCGCTGCAGCCCCGGTTGCCCGCCAGGCGGAAGGCAGTGCGCCGAACTACCGTGACCTGGATCGCCCGACGGTCATGCGCAACTCCGGCGCAGCCCAGGCGGCCGCAGCCAGCCTGAGTCGTCCGGCCGATGATCTGGATTATCTGGACATCCCGGCGTTCCTGCGGCGTCAGGCTGATTGACTGGATCAATCGGTTGGATAGGGCTGATTAGTGTTCAACAGAGGCTAATTTTGCTATTCTACGCGCCATCTAGTTGAAAATTATTCGCAATTACAGCGGAAGCCAGTTCAAGCATGATCAGACAACGCACACTGAAGAACATCATCCGGGCCACCGGTGTAGGCCTGCACTCCGGCGAGAAAGTGTATCTCACACTGAAACCTGCGCCGATCGACAGTGGCATCGTGTTCCGCCGCACGGATCTCGACCCCGTGGCCGAGATTCCCGCGCGGGCGGAGTACGTTGGCGAAACCACCATGTCCACTACCCTGATCAAGGATGGGGTCAAGGTGGATACCGTCGAGCACCTGCTCTCGGCCATGGCCGGTCTGGGTATCGACAACGCTGTGGTGGAACTCAGTGCGCCGGAAGTACCGATCATGGATGGCAGTGCCGGTCCATTCGTGTTCCTGATCCAGTCAGCGGGGATCGAGGAGCAGGAAGCGCCCAAGCAGTTCATTCGTATCAAGCGTGAAGTGACCGTGGAAGAAGACGGCAAGACGGCCACCTTTGTTCCCTTCGAGGGCTTCAAGGTGACCTTCGGTATCGATTTCGACCACCCGGTATTCCGTGGCCGGAGCCAGTCCGCCAGTGTGGACTTCTCCAGCACTTCCTTCGTCAAGGAAGTCAGCCGCGCCCGGACCTTCGGTTTCATGCGTGATATCGAGCACCTGCGTTCGCAGAACCTTGCGTTGGGCGGCAGTGTGGATAACGCCATCGTGGTGGATGAGTATCGTGTACTCAACGAAGACGGCCTGCGGTACGAGGACGAATTCGTCAAGCACAAGATTCTTGATGCCATCGGCGATCTGTATCTGCTGGGCAAGAGTCTGGTGGGTGAGTTCCGCGGCTTCAAGTCCGGACACGCACTCAACAACAAGCTGTTGCGCGCCCTGTTGGCCAATGCTGATGCCTATGAAGTTGTAACCTTTGAAGACGCCGGGACCGCACCCATCTCCTTCATGCGTCCCGCCGCTGCAGTCTAGATCCATCTCGTTTCGTTTAACGGCCACCTCGGTGGCCGTTTTTTATTGCCGGTAGAAAAACCAGATTAGCCGCGCACCAGGCGGTTGTGCTGTCGCTGTACCCGGACGGGCAGTGGGGCAGTCAGGGCGGTGATCTGTTCGGCGCTGAACAGCTCGGCTACCGCAGCTCTATCCTGGTCATCCAGCCCGGCGAAGAAATCGTGTGGTCGTTGCCACATCCACAGGTTGAACGGCAAGCTCAACCGCTCCTCCTGCATATCGCCCAGCCGGTAGCGCAGACTGCCGATGGCCCGGGGTATCTCGTTGGTGTCCGGGTTGGCCGCGACCCACTGCTGCAGCTGCCGTGCGGTCTCCAGCAGCACCGGTACCTGCTCGTCGAACATGCGCTGCAGCACGGGCAGCAGGCTGGCGGGCACCTGGTCGTCCGGCAGAAAGTCGCCCTGGCGATTGCTGTCCGGGTTGATCATCCACTCCACCCAGCGGACCACATGGGGGGCGCGTTCCTGCATCAGGCGGCCGGAGGCCGGGTCGCGGTACAGGTGAGCGTAGAGTGGGCCGATCAGGCCGAAGTCGCCGATGCAGGGACGTTCGCCGAGCAGGAAGGCATGCTCGGCAAAGTGCTTGTTCAGCTCATCCAGCAGGGTCAGATAGCTGTGCTCGATGGCGCTGCGTGAGTGCTCGGTAATGCCCAGCCGGGGCAGGGCGCCGGCAAAGGGGCCGGAGGCCTCCAGCCCGGCGGCATACTGCTCTTCTGCACTGCCTTCGGGCAGGCGCACGCTGCCGAACTCGGCAATGGCGAACCGGCGGTTCTCGTCGATGCCCCAGCGGTAGAGCATGGCCGGATTGACCAGCCACTCGTCGCCGTACACTTCCAGCAACAGCGCAGCCAGACGCTGGCGCGGGCCGCCGGGGTAGATCGACAGCTGGGGAAACTGCTGCTCCAGATGGTCGATGATCTCGGTGGAGTCCTGAATCGCCTGATCCTGCGGAGTGATCAGCACCGGGATATAACGCACTCCGGTGCGCGGAATGATCACCTCCCTGAATACCTGCGGGGTAGCCAGCTGTTCCCGGTAGGCAATGCCCTTGAAGTCCAGATAACTGCGCACCTTGCCGGTGTACAGGGACACCGGCGCACCAATCAACTGATACATGGAATTTCCTTATGCCTGTGTTCTTGTGCCTTGTTGTAAGGCGGTATTCTGCGAATAAATAGGGCTTCTGACCAGCACCGAAAATGCGTACCCTGTCAGTTCGTGAGACAAATTTGCCTGCAAGCAGCAGTACACAAGAACAGCAACCGAGGCGAACCATGCAAGCGCTGGAATCCCCCCACGTGTTCTTCCGCCGGATCATCTTCGAGGTAACCGAGACGGAATGCCATGTCGCGATGGAAGATGAGCACCACTATTTCGTTCTCAGGCTCGGGCACGACGGCCAGCGCCTCACCTCGGTGGACAGTACCTCGCGCCGTACCCCCTGGACCATCTGCCCGCAGGCGGCGGCCCGGCTGCAGGAATTTGTCGGCCAGCCGCTGCGCCAGCGCATCGCGGTCAACCTGCAGGAAATCGACAGCAAGCAGCAATGCACCCACCAGTACGACCTGCTGATGCTGGCACTGGTTCAGGCGGCAACGCCGGGGCACCGGGAGTATGTCTGCAAGGTGGTCGGTGCGATGCACGAATATCGCCACGCCGAACTCTGGCTGAACGACGAAAAACTGCTCGACTGGCGCCTGCGTGGCACCAGCATCCACAGCAAGGATGAATTCGATCAGCAGGATCTGCGCAGCATCATGCCCTGGGCCGAGCAGAACCTCAGCGACCAACTGCTCGAAGCCCTGTTCGTCCAGCGCCGGGCGGTGATGGTCGCCGCCAGCAAGGGCATCAATCTGGATCTGATTAAAAATGCCGGTGAAGCCATGGTCGCCCGCGCCGGCGCCTGCTTCGTCTTCCAGCCCGAACGGGCAGACCAGGCCATCCGCATCATCGGCAACACCCGCCAGGACGTCACCGGCCCGCAGGATCTGCTGGCCGACCTTTAATCACACACGGAACTGGAGCACCAGTGCGCGCAGCTGTTCGGCCAGTCGGGCGAGATTCTCGCCGGCTTCGGCGGATTGGGCGACGCTTTGTACGGTTTGCCGCGCGACATCGTGGATGGCGTGGATATTCTGGTTGATCTCACGAGTAGTTGCGGTCTGTTCTTCCGAGGCACTGGCGATCTGTTGAGTCATCTCGTCAATGCCGCTGACGCTGTCGGCAATGCGGGCGAGGGCGTCGGCGGTGCTGCTGATATGCTCGACACTGGCCGAGGCTGTTTCTCGGCTGCCATTCATTGCCTGCTCGGCACGCTGGGCGTCGTTCTGCAGTTTCTCGATGGTGGCCTGGATCTCACCTGTCGAGTCCTTGGTGCGGCTGGCCAGCGAGCGTACTTCGTCGGCTACCACGGCGAAGCCGCGACCGCTTTCTCCGGCCCGGGCGGCTTCGATCGCTGCGTTCAAGGCCAGCAGGTTGGTCTGCTCGGCGATGTTCTCGATCACCTGCAGCACGCTGCCGATACGTTCGCTGTCCTGACGCAGGTCGGAGACCTGCCCAGCGCCGTGCTGAATATCATGGGCCAGCCGTTCTATCGTGCTCACCGCTTCGCTGAGCACTTGCTGCCCGGCCAATGCTTCGCGGCTGGCTTCGGTGGTTCGGTCGGCGGTATGCATGGTGTTGCGCGCCACTTCCTCGACGGTAGCGGTCATCTCGTTCATGGCTGCCGCGGCGCTGGTGATCTGGGTGTTCTGGTGCTGCATACCCGCTTCGGTCTCTTCGCTGACCTGGGCCAGTTCGGTGGCGGCTGCGGCCACCTGTTCCGAGTACATGCTCACTTCGCTCAGCATCGTGCGCAGGCTGTTCTGCATGCGGGCGATGGCCGCCAACAGGCTGGCATCGTCGCCTTCGCGCAACGTCACCTCAGCCGTCAGGTCGCCCTCGGCAACGCGGTGCACTACATCGGAGGCATATTGCGGATCGCCACCCAGAGTGCGCAACACCGAGCGTACCAGCAGCAGGCTCAGTGCCACGGCAGCTATCAGCATCAGCACGGCCACTGCGCCGAGTTGCCACAGCAGGCTGCGTACCTGGGCGAGGGCGACATCTTCACGGGTTTCCAACACCAGCCCCCAGCCCAGCAGTGGCATGTGGGTGTAACTGCCCAGCACCGGGATGCCGGCTGCGTTGTCATACAGGCCGCTGCCGCTGCGTCCGCTGGTGATAGCCTCAGCCGCTTCGCTGAGCACGGTTTCGATACCTTCCAGTGAGGGGGCGGGAGTCAGTGGGCTGGCTGCGGTATCCAGCAGGAAGATTTCACTGCCGGTACCGCGAGGCAGCTGGGCAACCCGCTGGATAATGGTGTCGACGCGAACGGCCCCGCGCATGACCCCGACAATACGCTGCCCGCGGCGCACCGGGATGGCAATGGTGCTTACCTGGTTGCCGGTGGCGCGGGAGATGACCGGTTGGGAAAAGGTATCCTTGCCTGAGATGGCGCTGCGGAACCAGTCACGGTCCGCCACGTTGAAGGCCTCGGCTTCTTCGATCGGGAGGATACGCGGTTGACCATCATGGCTGATCCCGACCACACCACGCCCGTCGGGTCCGACGAAGAAGATGGTGTCATAGAACCCATGGGCGGCGGCAATTTTCAGCAGCAGATGCTCCAAGGCATCGGTGTCGATATCGACCGCCGCCTGCAGGCTGGCCAGGTAGCGCATTTCATCCTGCCGGGCCAGGGCCCAGTCGACAAAGGATTGGGCATTCAGACTTCCCCGTTCGGCCAGGGCATCGATTTCCGCGCGGGTCAGGGAGTTGCGATAGGCGAAGGCCATCAGCAGAGTGACCACCAGCAGTGCGCTGAGCACCAGCGCAGTAATCATCAGAGTGAGGCGTGTAGCGAAACGGGAACGGGAGTGGCGGAGCTTCTGCATGGGGCGACCTTCCATGAGTCAACAGTACAGGTCCTCCGATAGTGTGGTAAACCCACATAGATGGCAAGGTTTATAGCTCTCTTTCGTCATTGTGGTGAGGCGTAGCTGACGCGGCAATCCAGTGATCTCATGCGACTCCGAGTCCATGGATTGCCGCGCCTTTCAGGCTCGCAATGACGCAATCTTTTCCGCTAGAGCAGTGAGAAATGCGCTTAAGTCAGTGCCATTCCATTTAAATCGCGGATAATGGCGGGCATTCTCTTTTCTGCCCGCTATTCTGGTAATCCCGCATGGAAATCAAGGTCAATTTTCTCGACAACCTCCGTCTGGAGGCGAAGTTTGATGATTTTACGGTGGTGGCTGATCAGCCTATCCGTTACAAGGGCGATGGCTCTGCGCCGGGGCCGTTTGATTATTTTCTGGCTTCGTCGGCGTTGTGTGCGGCGTATTTCGTCAAGCTGTATTGCCAGACGCGTAATATTCCGACGGAAAATATCCGTCTGTCGCAGAACAATATTGTCGACCCGGAAAACCGCTACAAGCAGATTTTCAAGATCCAGGTGGAGCTGCCCGAGGATATTTCAGAGAAGGATCGGCTGGGCATTCTGCGCTCCATCGACCGTTGCACGGTGAAGAAGGTGGTGCAGACCGGGCCGGAGTTCGTCATCGAGGTGGTGGAGAATCTGGATGCCGATGCCCAGGGCCTGTTGCTGGCGCCGCTGGCGGAGGGGGAGGGTACGCGGATTCCGGGCAAGGATGTGCCGCTGGAGCAGACCATTGCCAGTATGTCCGGCATCCTGGCCGAGCTGGGCATGAAGATCGAGATCGCCTCCTGGCGCAATATCGTGCCCAACGTCTGGTCGCTGCACGTGCGCGACTCCCATTCGCAGATGTGCTTTACCAACGGCAAGGGCTCGACCAAGGAGAGTGCGCTGGCGTCGTCGCTGGGCGAGTTCATCGAGCGGTTGAACTGCAACTTCTTCTATAACGATCAGTACTGGGGCCCGGAGCTGGCCAATGCCGAGTTTGTGCATTATCCCGAGGAGCGCTGGTTCCAGCCGGGGCCGGACGACGAGTTGCCCGGGGAGATTCTCGACGAGCACTGCCGCACCATCTACGACCCGGAGGGCGAGCTGTGCGGCTCGCATCTGTACGACACCAACTCCGGCAATGTGGAACGGGGCATCTGCTCGCTGCCCTATGTGCGCCAGTCCGATGGTGAGGTGGTGTACTTCCCGTCCAACCTGATCGAGAACCTGTTTCTCAGTAATGGCATGGCGGCGGGTAATACCCTGGCCGAGGCGCAGGTGCAGTGCCTGTCGGAGATCTTCGAGCGGGCGGT
>JAAYHO010000468.1 GCA_012735335.1 Gammaproteobacteria bacterium | reverse complement strand
TGGCAGCTGGCCTATGCCGAGCTGTACTTCTCCGACCTGTACTGGCCTGATTTCAAACACGATGCCATGCGCGAAGCGCTGAGCGATTTTGCCCAGCGTCAGCGGCGTTTCGGCAAGACCAGTGATCAGCTGGCAGCGGAGTCCTGATGCTCAAACAACGAATCATTACCGGTGTCATCCTCGCACCGCTGGTCCTGGCAGGTTTTATTCTGCTCAACCCGCTGTGGTTTGCCATCATGATCGGCGGCATCGTCACCCTGGCGGGCTGGGAGTGGGCGCGACTGTCCGGTATCCAGTCCCAGCCCGGTCGGCTGCTGTACGCTGCAGTGGTCGCGCTGCTGCTGGTCGGCCTGTACCTGGACAGCTCTCCGGCGCACTTCGTACTGCTGATTGCGCTGTTGTGGTGGGTGCTGGCCACAGTGATGATCATGCGCTATCCCGAGGGCCAGCGTCTGTGGTCGAACCGGCTGGCCATGTTCTACGGTCTGCTGGTATTGCTGCCGGCCTGGCACGGCTTGGTCTGGCTGCGCGCGCAGGATGGTGGTCTGTGGTTGCTGCTGGCGGTGGTGGTGATGGTCTGGGCGGCTGATATCGGCGCCTATTTCGCTGGCAAGACCTTTGGCCGCAACAAGCTGCTGCCCCGGGTCAGCCCCGGCAAGACCCGTGAAGGACTGCTGGGCGGCGTGCTGTTGACCCAGCTGCTGGCGATTGCTGCCATGTGTTATCTGGGCTGGTCGCTGCAATCGATAGTGCTCGGTATGCTCGGTACCCTGGTGGTAGTGCTGTTCTCGGTGGTCGGCGATCTGACCGAAAGCCTGTTCAAGCGCGAGCAGGGACTGAAGGACAGCAGCAATCTGTTGCCGGGCCATGGCGGCATCATGGACCGCATCGACAGCCTGACCGCCGCCATCCCGCTGTTCGCGCTGGGCTGGTATCTGTTCGGGAGTCAGCTGGGGTGACACGTCAATGGATTACCGTGCTCGGCGCCACCGGCTCGATCGGCGTCAGCACGCTGGATGTCATTGCCCGGCATGCCGACCGCTACGCGGTGTTTGCTCTGACCGGGTACAGCCGCATGGATGTGCTGCATGCTCAGTGCCTGCAACACGACCCACTGTTCGCCGTGGTTGCCGATGCGGCCCAGGCCGATCAGTTGCAGGCCCGTCTGCAGCTGGCCGGTGTGCAGACCCGGGTGCTGCATGGTTGCGAGGCGCTGGCCGAGGTAGCGGCTGACCAGCGTGTTGATGTGGTCATGGCCGCCATTGTCGGTGCCGCCGGTCTGCCGCCAACTCTGGCAGCGGTGCGCGTCGGCAAGCGGGTGCTGCTGGCCAACAAGGAGGCGCTGGTCATGTCCGGCGCGTTGTTCATGCAGGCGGTGCGCGATTCCGGCGCCCGGTTGCTGCCGATCGACAGCGAACATAACGCCATCTTCCAGTGCATGCCGAGCGACTACGCCTCCGGGCTGGGTAACGTCGGCGTGCGGCGCATTCTGCTGACTGCCTCCGGTGGGCCGTTCCGCGAGATGCCGCTGGACGAGCTGGCCCATGTCACTCCCGCTCAGGCCTGCGCTCATCCCAACTGGTCCATGGGCCAGAAGATCTCCGTGGACTCGGCCAGCATGATGAACAAGGGGCTGGAGCTGATCGAGGCCTGCTGGCTGTTCGATGCCCGTCCCGAGCAGGTCGAGGTGGTGGTGCACCCGCAGAGCGTGGTGCACTCGTTGGTGGATTACGTGGATGGCTCGGTACTGGCCCAGCTGGGCAATCCGGACATGCGCACCCCCATCGCCCACGCGCTGGCGTGGCCGGAGCGGATCGACTCCGGGGTCAGTGCGCTGGATCTGCTGCTCACCGCACGGCTGGATTTCCAGGCGCCGGACCCGCAGCGTTTTCCCTGTCTGAGGCTGGCCCGCCAGGCCTTCGAAGCAGGCGGTACCGCCTGTGCCATCCTCAATGCGGCTAACGAGATTGCCGTGCAGGCCTTCCTTGAGCAGCGTATCGGTTTCACCGATATCCCTGTTATCATCGAGCACTCGCTGAACTGTCTGTCACCGGTTCCGGTCAAAGAGCTGGCCCAGGTCATGCTGGCGGACGCTCAGGCCCGGGAATGCGCCCAGCAATGGCTGGCCAGCCGGGCCTGAATCGGGGTGCTTGATGTGCCCGGTGTGATTTTCCGAAAGAGGCACTGATGGATCTGATCTTTACGCTGTTGGCCACCGTGGTAGCCCTTGGGCTGCTGGTGACCATTCACGAATACGGCCACTTCTGGGTCGCCCGTCGCTGTGGTGTGCGGGTGCTGCGTTTCTCCATCGGCTTTGGTCCGGCCCTGTACAGCTGGCATGATCGCCGGGGTACCGAGTTCGTCATTGCCTGTATCCCGCTGGGCGGTTACGTGAAGATGCTCGACGAGCGTGAAGCTCCGGTGCTCGATGAGGAGCTGGATCAGGCCTTCAACCGCAAGACCGTGCAGCAGCGTATCGCCATTGTTGCCGCCGGGCCGATTGCCAACTTCCTGCTGGCCATGCTCGCCTTCTGGGTTATCGCCGTGGTCGGTATCACCACTGTTGCGCCGGTCACCGGGCCGATCGAGCCCGGCAGCATTGCCGCCCGCGCCGGTCTCGGTCAGGGCCTGGAAATCCTCGAGGTTGACGGCACCCGCACGCCCAGCTGGCACGACGTCAATCTGCAACTGATCCGCCGCCTGGGTGAGACCGGGCAACTGCAGATCCTCGCCCGGGAAGGGCAGGGTACCCCGCAGAGTTATACCCTGCATCTGGATAACTGGCTGCGCGGGGCTGATCAACCCGATCCCATGACCGCGCTGGGTCTGACCACCTGGAAGCCGGTGATTGCTCCGCAGATCGACCAGCTGAGCCCGGACGGCGCGGCCGAGCGGGCCGGGCTGCGCAGTGGTGATCTGATTGTCGCCATCGACGGTGAGGCGGTCAGCGACTGGCTGGGCGAGGTAGTACCGCGCATCCAGGCCAGTCCCGGTCAGCCGCTGCAGCTGACCCTGGAGCGTGATGGCCGACGGCTTGAGCTGAGCCTGACCCCGGAAGCCCGGGAGCAGGGCGACCGGCAGATCGGTTTTATCGGTGCTGGCATTGCCGTTTTTGAGTGGCCCGAGCACATGGTCCGCAGCATCGATTACAACCCGCTGGTGGCCATTCCGGTGGCGGTGGTGAAGACCTGGGACATGACGGTGCTGACCCTCGATTCGCTGAAGAAGATGATCACCGGTCTGGTCTCGGCAAAAAACTTGAGTGGCCCGATAACCATTGCTAAAGTGGCGGGCGCTTCGGCGAAGTCAGGGTTGGAGAGCTTCCTCAGCTTCATCGCCTATTTGAGTATCAGTCTGGGCGTATTGAATCTGCTGCCCATCCCGGTTCTGGATGGCGGCCACCTGGTGTATTACGT
>JAAYHO010000467.1 GCA_012735335.1 Gammaproteobacteria bacterium | reverse complement strand
GTTGATGGTGGTGCTGTACATCGGCTCGATGGACACCTCGGCACGGGCACCGGCGCTTTCGGCGATCTTCTCGGCGCTGAGCTTCAGATCCTCGCGTACCTTTTCCCGTACACCCTCGTCATAGGTGCGGATAGTACCGGACATTTCCACGGTTTCCGGCACGATATTCGGGCCGCTGCCGCCATGGATGGTGCCAATGGTCACTACCGCCGGGGAACGGGTCAGATTGGCCTTGCGGCTGACCACGGTCTGCACACCGTTGATCACCTGCGCCGAGGTGACAATGGGGTCCACGGTGTTCCAGGGCATGCCGCCGTGGCCCTGGCTGCCGGTAACGCTGATATTGAGCATGTCGCTGGCGGCGGTAGTCGCGCCGCTGCGCCAGCTGAGCTGACCGGACGGGCCGGGCATTACGTGCAGGGCGAAGATGGCGTCGGGCTTGATCTTATCGAACAGGCCGTCTTCCAGCATCAGCTTGGCACCCCAGCTGGCGCCGTCACCGGGCTGTACCAGGCTGGAGCCTTCCTCGGCGGGCTGGAAGATGAACATGACAGTGCCTTCGATCTGGTCACGCATCCCGGCCAGCACCTCGGCGGTGGCCATCAGCATGGCGGTATGCGCGTCGTGGCCGCAGGCGTGCATCACGTCGACTTCGCTGCCGTGGTAGATGCCGGTGGCCCGGGAGGCGAAGGGCAGCCCCTCGGGCTCCTTGATCGGCAGGGCATCCATATCGGCGCGCAGGGCCACGGTATGGCCCGGCTTGGCACCCTTGAGGATACCGACCACGCCGGTGCGGCCCACTTCGGTTTTTACCTCGAGGCCGAGGCCTTTCAGGTGTTCGGCGACCAGGGCGGCGGTGCGGGTTTCCTGCTCGCCCAGTTCGGGGTGTTGGTGGATGTCCCGGCGCCACTCGATGAGCCTGTCCTCGACCGCGCTGGATTGGGTGCGGATCTGATCCTCAAGCGAGGAAGGGGAGGTCTGTGCGCCTGCGCTGCCAGTGAAGACCAGAGCGGCCAGCAGCGCGGAATGGAGAGGTTTGCGTAGAAAGTTCATGCGATTACCTTGGTGATGGGGGCTGTTCCGCCGTATTTGCAGTACCATTTCCCTTGGTCAGACAAGTTTACCGGCAAAGGGTGCCATCGGGCTTGAGCGCGGAGTAACTGAATGTGTGAATTGATGGGCATGAGTGCCAACGTACCGACGGATATCTGCTTCAGTTTTTCCGGGCTGATGCAACGCGGCGGGCGTACCGGGCCCCATTGTGACGGCTGGGGTGTGGCCTTCTACGAAGGGCGCGGGGTGCGCTGCTTTCATGATCCGGAGCCCTGTCACAGCTCGGCCATTGCCCAGCTGATCGAGAGTTATCCGATCAAGTCGGAGAATGTCATCTGCCATATCCGCCAGGCCAACGTCGGTCGGGTCAGCCTGGCCAATACCCATCCCTTTACCCGGGAGTTGTGGGGTCAGTACTGGACCTTCGCCCATAACGGCCAGATCAATGACTTTGTCGCCGGGGAAGGTCCCTTCCAGCCGGTGGGTAATACCGACAGCGAGGCGATCTTCTGCGATCTGCTCAATCGTCTGCGGGCACGCTTTGTTCATCAGCCGACGCAGGATGAGATCCTCGACTGCCTGACCAAGGCCTGCGCCGGTTACGCCCAGCGCGGCGTCTGCAACCTGCTGCTGAGCAATGGCGAGTGGCTGTTTACCCTGTGCACCACCAAGCTGGCCTGGATTACCCGCCGGGCACCCTTCGGCCCGGCGCAGCTGCGGGATGTGGAGATGGCGGTGGACTTTCAGGAGCACACCACACCGAATGATGTGGTAACCGTGATCGCCACCGAACCGCTGACCAGCAATGAGCAGTGGCACAGTTATCAGCCCGGCGAATGGCGGCTGTGGCAGGGTGGGGAGATGCTGCGGCAGGGGAGTGTTTCGCTGGGGTGACTGGAGTGTCGAGTTCCACCTCGACACAGCGTGCCAGAACCCCAAGTGGCCGGGATGGAACCCGGCCCTCCAGTCACCCCAGCCCTACACCCCTACCTGATTCTTCAAACTGGCCTGGGACACATTGCTGCCCGGTGGCAGGCTGCGGGTGATCCAGACGTTACCGCCGATGGTCGAACCGGCACCTATGGTGATGCGCCCGAGGATGGTCGCCCCGGCATAGATCACCACATCATCCTCGACGATCGGGTGACGTGGTTGGCCCTTGAGCAGCTTGCCCTGATCATCCGACTCGAAGCGCTTGGCACCCAGGGTCACTGCCTGATAGATGCGTACCCGCTCGCCGATGATCGCCGTCTCGCCGATCACCACGCCGGTACCGTGGTCGATGAAGAAGCTCTGGCCGATCTGCGCGCCGGGGTGGATATCGATGCCGGTAGCCGAGTGGGCCAGCTCGCTGATGATGCGTGCCAGCAGGGTCAGTCCTTCCTTGTACAGCAGATGGGCGATGCGGTGGTGGATCACCGCCATCACCCCCGGATAGCACAGCAACACCTCATCCACTGACTTGGCCGCCGGGTCGCCGTGGTAGGCGGCCATCACGTCGGTATCCAGAATGTGCCGCAGGGTCGGCAGCTCTGCCGCGAAGCGCCGGACAATGTCCCGCGCCTGTCCCAGCAGTTCCTCGGCATCCAGCGGATTCTTGCGGTGGGTATGGCGCAGCTCCAGCACCGCCTGTTGCAGCAGGGAGTTGAGCGCCGAATCCAGGGTGTGGCCGACGTAGAAGTCCTC
Source organism: Gammaproteobacteria bacterium (assembly GCA_012735335.1). Classification (GTDB taxonomy): domain Bacteria; phylum Pseudomonadota; class Gammaproteobacteria; order Pseudomonadales; family Pseudomonadaceae; genus Halopseudomonas. Next base: position 2,142 of record JAAYHO010000467.1, on the reverse strand, counting down.
GTTGGTCTTGCGCAGATCCGCTGGCCCGAGCCGCATGGGGAACAGTGCCCCGGCCAGCGCTTCAAGAATATTGCTCATCGCCGTGCGTGACGGCAGCTCCCGGTCACCGGGCTCGTGGGTACGCCCCTGGGCGGTGCGCCACTCGGATCGCGCCTCGCGCAATTGCTCGACGATCTGGTCGAGCTGCCAGTTGTGGTCTTGGGTCATGGCTACAGCTTCTGTCAGCGAAAGGCCCATGGTAGTCACCTTGCGCCTGTGGCGCAAAGGCTGAGCGAGTTGGTCAGTGCACGGACCTGGAGTCATCGCCCGATGGATTGCCGCGCTTCGCTCGCAATGACAGGGTGGGGTGTGCAGCACCGAGTAACGCTGCTCCGGCCCCTCGTCATTGCGAGGAGCGTAGCGACGTGGCAATCCACTGCTTCGGAGTATCCGGTACGCACTGGATTGCCATACCTTTGGCTCGCAATGACGAGGGGGAGCGTGCCGAGTGGTGTTGTGTCCGTCCGGTCATACCTATCCAAGCGTATGGAACAGGTCATCCCAGCGCGGATTGAGCTGTTCTATCAGCTCCAGCTTCTTCTGCCGACTCCCAGCCTTCAACTGCTTCTCCCGCGAGATTGCCGAGTCCATCGACTCATGCGTCTCGAACCACATCAACTGGTTGACGCCATAGGTCGAAGTGAAACCCGGCAGGATCTTTTCCTTGTGCTGCCACACCCGCACCCTCAGGTTCGAGGTGACGCCGGTGTAGAGGGTACCGTTCTTCTGGTTGGCAAGAATGTAGACGCAGGGTTCCCTGAGCATCGTGCATGTCCTCCTGATGTTGCGGAGGAAGGTACCCGGAGCCGGGTGCAGAATCCGGAAAGGGGTCACGAATTGTGAAACAGGACGGGGGTTGTGATCTGTGCACTGTCGTAGCTGTGATGTGGTCGATGCTTGTGCGCCAGGATTGGCGTTTCCGGCACCCACTGGATTGCCACGCTTCGCTCGCAATGACGGAGTAGGGAGGGCGCGGTACCGAGTAGCGCTGCTCTGTTCCTCCCTCGTCATTGCGAGTCGCGTAGCGACTTGGCAATCCACAGGCTCGGAGTCTGCGGCACCCACTGGATTGCCGCGCCTTCGGCTCACAATGACGGCGCGGGGGCAGTACTTGAACAACGCTGCTCCGTCCCCCTCCGTCATTGCGAGGAGCGTAGCGACGTGGCAATCCATGGCCCTGCAACACTCCTCACAACTTGGCGATCGATACCTCCGTGGATTTGACGAAGGCGATGACCTCGGAGCCGACCTTCAGCTCCAGTTCGTCCACCGAGCGGGTGGTGATCACCGAGGTGACAATACCCGCAGCGGTCTGCACGTCGATTTCCGAGAGAACGTCACCGCGAATGACCTCACGGATCTGGCCCTTGAACTGATTACGTACGTTGATGGCTTGAATGCTCATGTTGTTTTCCTTTTTGGATGGATGAATCAAAGTGCCCAGCGCAATTGCGTGGGTAAGGGTGGTAGTTTTTCCGGTTGTTCCTGGGTGGCTGGATTGGCCAGCACCCGGTCAAGCACCTGCGCTTCGAGTTGGGCCAGCAGGAATGAACCATGGGCGCGTGGGCGGGGCACGTCCACGGCAAGGTCCAGACCAATCTGCCCCTCTTCAATCAGAATGACCCGATCCGCCACGGCGACTGCTTCGGCCACATCGTGGGTGACCAGCAGCACGGTAAAGCCGTGCTGGCGCCAGAGCTTCTCGATCAGTTGCTGCATCTCGATACGGGTCAGCGCATCCAGCGCGCCCAGTGGCTCATCGAGCAGCAGCAGGCGCGGTTTGTGGATCAGCGCACGGGCCAGCGCGACGCGCTGTTTCTGGCCGCCGGACAGGGTGGCGGGCCAGTTGTTGGCCTTGTCTTCCAGACCCACGGCGCGTAGCGCGTCCAGGGCCTGGGCGCGCCAGTTGCCGCGCAGGCCCAGACCGACATTATCGATTACCTTCTTCCAGGGCAGCAGGCGCGAGTCCTGGAACATCAGCCGGGTATCCTCACGACTGTCCTGCAACGCCTTGCCATCGGCCAGCAGCTCGCCGGAGCTGGCCTGATCAAGGCCAGCCAGCAGGCGCAGCAGGGTACTCTTGCCGCAGCCGCTGCGGCCGAC
>JAAYHO010000006.1 GCA_012735335.1 Gammaproteobacteria bacterium | reverse complement strand
TCGGCGAGCATCTGGTCAGCCAGGTAACGCAGGTGATCGCGCAATACGCTGTTGGCCTGAATCTGCGGCAGCCGCAACTGCTCCGGGGCAAAACCCAGCTGGTAGCGCTCGGCAGCAAAATGCACCGGGCAACCGACCAGCTCCCGGTAACGCTCCGGTGCTGCCAGTGGCGCATGGCGCAGCCAGATAGCGGTCGGTTGGAAGCGCCCGCCGGTGGCCCAGCGGGTCAGATTGAGCAGGCTGCCGAGCGCTGCTTCTGCGCGCTCGGCCTGGCGCACATCAAAGCGCGGCAGGTATTCGATAAACACCAGATCGGCCTCACGGCGCATCTGGAAATCACCGCCGTCGCTGATCACCGGGGTGTATTCGAGCAGTTCCTCCAGCGCCTCGCCGAGGGTATCGCAGGTCACCAGCAGCATGCCCAGACTGTCCAGGTGCCCGACCTGAATCTCCAGCCCGAGCTGCAAGCCGGTCAGCGGGTCGTCGCTGCCCTGGCAGAGCGCTTCCCACAGCTCGTCCTGCCACTGGATAGGCACACGCTGCAACCCCACAAGCCGACGGCTCAGATAATCGGGCAGGCTGATGCCCAGGCGCTCGGCCAACTGCAGCATGGCCTGACTGTAACGCGGGGTAACGCTCTGTTCACTGCTCTCGTGCATGGCCTGTATTGCCGGTTTCCTGTCCCGTTTGGTGCGATACGCGCACCGCCAGTTGCCTTAGACTCAACATCATAACAACAAGGAGTCAGGATATATGTACGCCATCATCGGTGCCGGCCCCATGGGTCTGGCCAGCGCTCGCAATCTGCAGAAACTCGGCATCCCCTTCATCGGCTTCGAACAGCACTCGGATGTCGGCGGGCTCTGGGATATCGACAACCCCCACAGCACCATGTACCACAGCGCGCACCTGATCTCCTCCAAGCGCATGACCGAATTTGCCGAATTCCCCATGCCCGACTCGGTAGCGGCCTATCCCCATCACAGCGAAATGCGCCGGTATTTCCGGGATTACGCCGAGCACTTTCAGCTCAAGCAGCATTACCAGTTCGATACCCGGGTGCTGGAGGTAGCTCCGGACGGCGACGGCTGGGTGGTGGTCACCGAGCGGGCCGGCGAGCAGCAGAGCCGCCGCTTCGCTGGCGTGTTGATCGCCAATGGCACCCTGCACAAGCCCAACCTGCCGACCCTGCCCGGCGAGTTCAGCGGCGAGCTGATGCACTCGGCGCAGTACCGCAGCCCCGAGGTATTCACCGGCAAGCGGGTACTGCTGGTCGGCTGCGGCAACTCCGGGGCAGATATCGCGGTGGACGCCGTGCACCGCGCCGCCAGCGTGGATATCAGCCTGCGCCGGGGGTATTACTTCCTGCCCAAGTTCGTCAAGGGCCGCCCCATTGATACCCTGGGCGGCAAGCGCAAGCTGCCGCGCCCGCTCAAGCAGCGGATGGATGCGGCGATGATCCGCCTGATCCTCGGCAAGCCCTCCGACTACGGCCTGCCGGACCCGGACTACCGCATGTATGAGTCGCATCCGGTGGTCAACTCGCTGATCCTGCACCACCTCGGCCATGGCGATATCACCCCGCGCCGGGACATCGCCGAGATCAACGGCAAGACCGTGCACTTCACCGATGGCGAATCGGCAGAATATGACCTGATCCTGATGGCCACCGGTTATCAGCTGGACTATCCCTTCATCGCCCGGGAACACCTCAACTGGCCCGCCGGGCGTGATGCACCCGAGCTGTACATGAATATCTTCCATCCGCGCTACGACAACCTGTTCATGATGGGCATGATCGAGGCCACCGGGCTGGGCTGGGAAGGACGCAACCAGCAGGCGCGGCTGGTGGCGCTGTATATTCAGCAGCAGCGGGCTGGAACCGCCGCAGCGACCACCTTCAACCAGATCCGCCAGCAGCAGTCCGCCGCCCGGCTGGATGGCGGTTACCAGTACATCAAACTGGCCCGCATGGCCTATTACGTGAACAAGGACGTGTACCTGGCTACCCTCGCCCAGCATATCGGCGAACTGGAAAAAGCACTGCCAACAACCCGGCCCGGAGCACAGGCGGTCCGGGCATGAGCGGCGCACCAGCCCTGCAATTCGATGCAGCCAGCATGATACTGCTGAACATCATCATGGCCTGCATGATGTTCGGCGTGTCCCTGTCCCTGCGGCTGGAGGATTTCCGGCGCATCGCCCTGGCACCCATCCCCCCGGTGATGGGCATGGTTGCCCAATTCCTGCTTTTGCCCGCCACTACCTGCCTGGTGACCTGGCTGCTGCGCATCGACCCGGAACTGGCCCTGGGCATGATTCTGGTTGCAGCCTGCCCCGGCGGCAGTTTCTCCAACGTCATGACCTGGATGGCCCGGGGCAACCTCGCGGTCTCGGTCAGCATGACCGCCGTGTCCAGCCTGGCCGCGACGGTGATGACACCACTGAACTTCGCCCTGTACGGCTGGCTCAACCCCTACACCCGGGACTACCTGACCCAGATCAGCCTGGAGCCGGGCAGCGTGCTGTCGCTGGTGCTGCTGGTACTGGCACTGCCCATGGTCATCGGCATGTTCACCGGCAAGCGCTTCCCGGGACTGGTGGTGCGCAGCGAGAAGCCCCTGCGCATCATTTCCCTGCTGATCTTCCTCGGCTTCGTCGGTATCGCCTTCAGCAAGAACTTCGAGCTGTTCCTGGCGCGCTTTCACAGTTTCTTCTGGTTGGTGGTCGGCCAGAACCTGCTGGCCCTGCTGCTGGGGTACGGCATGGCACGGCTGTGTCGGCTGAACGACAGCGACCGCCGCGCCGTGACCCTGGAGGTGGGCATCCAGAATTCCGGGCTGGGCCTGGTGATTCTGTTCACCTTCTTCCCCGATGCCGGCGGCATGCTGCTGATCACCGCGTTCTGGGGCGTCTGGCATCTGGTCAGCGGTCTGACCCTGTCGCAGTTCTGGGCGCGTCGCCCGCTGGCCGACGAAGTTCCGGCCGCCCGATCCCCCATCAAGGAGCAATTGTCATGAATCCGCGCATTCTGATTACCGGTGCTGCCGGTTATATCGGTCACCAACTGGGCAACCGTCTGGCCGCCGACCTGCATGTGGTCGGTACCGATCTGCAGCTGCGCGACGATGTGCAGTTTCCAATCCACCAGCTGGACGTGCGCGACCCGGCGCTGGCCGAACTGCTGCAGCGCGAAGCGATCACCCATGTGGTGCACCTGGCCTCCATTCTGCAGGCCTCCCCGGATCGGCAGCGGGATTACGATATCGACGTCAATGGCACCCGCAACGTGCTCGACTGCTGCCTGCAGGCCGGTGTGCAGCACCTGACCATCACCAGCTCCGGCGCCGCCTATGGCTACCATGCCGACAACCCGGCATGGATCGACGAGCAGGACCCGCTGCGGGGCAATCCGGAGTTTGCCTACTCCGACCACAAGCGCCTGATCGAGGAAATGCTGGCGGACTATCGCCAGCGGCATCCACAACTGCAGCAATTGATCTTCCGCCCGGGCACCGTGCTCGGCGCCGGCACCCGCAACCAGATCACCGAGCTGTTCATGGCCCCGCGCATTCTGGCGCTCAAGGGCAGCGATTCGCCCTTCGTGTTCATCTGGGATCAGGATGTGATCGGTGCCATGGACATGGGCCTGCGCCAGAGCCGGACCGGCATCTACAACATGGCCGGGGATGGTGCGCTGAGCATGCGCGAGATTGCCGCACGGCTGAACAAGCCACTGCGTACCCTGCCGGTCTGGCTGGTCAGGATCGGCCTGCAGATAGCCCAGTGGCGCGGCCGACCGACCAGCCCGGCGCAGGTGAAATTCCTGCAGTACCGCCCGGTGCTGAGCAACCGGCGACTCAAGGAGGAGTTCGGTTATGCGCTGAGCAAGACCTCGGCGCAGACCCTGGACTACTTCGCCGACAGCAGCGGAGCCCGCCGGAGATGATCGACCCCTGGTTGTGGATCGGCCTGTTCGTGCTCGTTGCCTATACCATCGAGGCCATCACCGGCTTCGGCAGTCTGGTGATTTCCCTGGCGCTGGGCGCCCTGCTGTTGCCGGTGCCCGAGCTGCTGCCGGTACTGGTACCTCTGAACGTGCTGATGAGCGGCTTTCTCACCTGGCGCAACCGGCAGCATATCGACCGAGCCCTGCTGCTCAAGGTGATACTACCGCTGATGCTCGGCGGCACCCTGCTCGGCTATCTGCTGCAGAACGGTCTGGCCGACAACCTGCTGAAGCTGCTGCTGGGGCTGCTGATCGTCTGGTTCGCCTGCCGCGAGTCGTGGCGACTGTGGCGCGGTACCAGCGTCCAGCCCCATTCGCGCTGGCTCAACCGGGTGCTGA
>JAAYHO010000466.1 GCA_012735335.1 Gammaproteobacteria bacterium | reverse complement strand
GTGGGCAAGGATTGTTCAAAAATTCAGGCAAGGCAAAGCAAAAAAACTTATCAACCTGATTAATGCTTATATTATTGCCAACAAATACGCTTTTCGCGACTCAACGGCCCGAACATATCAAAACTACTGTAAGTGACGTAGTCCAGGCATGATACCGGAACCGTCAGCCTATCCACCTGCGACAAAGTAGCCAGCCGCTGGCGTAACTCATCGGCACTTGCGCTACGTCTGTACAGCCCGAGGGTCAGATGCGGTACATAGGCTGTCTGCCGAACCTCGGTGCAATGGGGCGCAAGCGCACTGCGCCAGTACGCCAGATGCCCTCCCGGATCGGCCACCCTCAGCAAGGCGGCGCTGGCAAAGCTGTCAACCGCGCCTATCTGCAAGGTACAGGGCGATCGTTCCAGCCTTTCGAGCGCCTGCACCTGCTGCTGCAACTGCTCCGTCGTGAAGTCATCATCATGGACTCTGTGAGGCTGATCGAAACCACAGACAAACAGCGTGATATGCGGCTGCCGACGACTGGGATGCAGCAGATCACCAAGCTGCCCTGTCAGGCAGTCTATGTATTCCAGCAGCTCCGGACACTCGATCGGCACAATCCACACACCGTAGCGGGCACGCCCACGATGCCACTCAACGTAATCACGCTGCTCGGCTACCAGGGTTTCACTGAAGGGATAGTTGGAAGACGTTAACAGCATCTCGGTCGTCGGCAAGGGCTACGCCGGGTGCGGCAGATGGTGGCACCCAGCTTGTATTTAACAGCCGGTAAGCATACCATCGCCCCGCTATTTCATGCTGGTGCGCCTGTAGATCAGGCGTGAAACGGAAAGTCGGTGCGTTCCTGCCCTGATGGCGAACAATCCCGACACTGCCCCCGCAACGGTAATTGACCCCGATCACGCATCGGCGTCCGCTCGACAACCACTGTGCCACTGGCATGGGAAGGTGAGCGGATGGGCGTCAAGAGTCCGGAGGCCGGCCCGCATGCAATGTCGACTGGTGTTGCGGAGGGCGGCACCGTCAAGTGCCGCCGACTGTCTGTGCTTTCCTAACGTCACCGCCTGCACTTGCTTATCTGCCCTCCTCGAAAGTCTTACCGACCTTTTGAGGATTCGAAATGAAATTGTCCCGTATTGCTCTGGCTGTAGCGCTGGCTCCGAGTCTGGTGTTGGCTGCTGAACTACCCGAACCGACCTCTGCGGCCCAGCTGCCGTCCACCGTGATCACCCGTGCGACCAATCTCAAGGCTCCAACACCTGCCAGCGTAGCGGTTATTGATCGCGAGCAGATCGAGCGTAGCGCCGCTACCGACCTGCTGGACCTGCTGGGCAGCCAGGCAGGAGTACAGATCCGCGATACCATGGGTGACGGCAACCGCGCCTCCCTGAGTTTGCGCGGTTTCGGTGAGAATGCCATGAACAACACCTTGGTGTTGGTGGATGGCCGTCGGCTGAACCAGCCCACTCTGTCCGGCCCCGATCTGAACAGCGTACCGCTGGCCAATATCGAGCGGATCGAGATCATTCGCGGCGCGGGCACGGTTCTGTATGGCGATCAGGCAGTGGGTGGTGTGGTCAACATCATCACCCGCACGCCAATGAGCAATGAAGTCTATATCGAGGCCGTCCACGGCAGTCATGATCTGAAAGCCTATCGCGGACATATTCATCAGCAGCTCGGCGGTGGCTTCTCCCTGTATGCCAGCGGTGAAAGTCGTACCAATGACAACTACCGCGACCACAACGAAGCCAACTATGACAACGCGTTCGCCCGTCTGCGTTATCAGCATGAGACCGGCCACGTGTTGTACGAATATCAGACAGTGGACGATGAACTCCGCTTCCCTAATGCCCTGCCGCTGGCCCAACGCCGAGAAGACCGCAAGCAGAGCGTCGGTGCCCAGGCCTGGAACGACAGCAAGAGCCAGGTACACCGCATTGCCTTGGAACAGAGTCTGGGCGACATCTGGAGCACCCACCTGGACTACAGCCACAGTGACCAGGATGGCGTCGGCAGCTTCGGACCTGGCTCCGAGTTCGCCCAGGGTACCCGTATCGAGACCATCAGCCCGCGCCTGACCGCCCGTTTTGACTCCCCACTGGGCTCAGCCGAATGGCTGCTCGGTCATGACCACATCACCAGTGATTATGAATATCTCGCGCCCTGGGGCGACACTCTGGCCAGGCAGAAGCTGCGCGACTGGTACACCCAGTACAGCCAGAATCTCGGCAGCGGGGTTGATCTGGTACTCGGTTTCCGCACCAGCGAGGTCGACGATGACACCACGGCCCTTGCCAACAGCTACCGCGATCGTGAAAACAGCACCAGCGTTGGCCTGAGCTGGCAGGCCAATGACCAGACTCGCCTGTTCCTGCGCCGCGAAGATGTGCTGCGCTGGGCCAATGTCGACGAGAACGGTTTTATCCCTCTCACCATCAACCGCCTGAAGCCACAGACCGGCGAATCCTGGGAAACCGGCGTGGAGTGGGTTGATGGTCTGCAACAATACCGCCTCAGCGTCTACCGACTCGAGCTGGAAAACGAACTGATGTACGATCCGACGGCGGAAGGCCCGAACAGCGCCTGGGGCTTTGATGGTGCCAACATCAACTTGGACAAGACCTTACGCCAGGGCCTGATGCTTGAAGCCGAGCGCCAGCTGACCCCTGAGCTCAGCATTGGCGGCCAGTACAGTTTCACCGACTCCGAATATCGCGACGGTGCTTTCAAGGGCAAGGAGGTACCCTGGGTCTCTCGCCATAGCGCCAGCGCCCACGTCAGTTATGAAATCCTGCCTGGACTACGCAGCTACGTCGAGGCCATTTATACTGGCAACCGTTATCACACGGGAGATGATGCCAACATCCTCGGCAAGACCGGTAGCTATACCCTGTTCAATGCTGCTCTCAGTTACGACTACCGGCAGTTCAATGCCAAGCTGCGGATCAATAACCTGACGGGCAAGAGATACGACGCCTTCGGTAGTTTTGCCAATCGCTACCCGGCCCCCGAAGAAGAGTATCAGCTCAGCGTCGGTTATCGTTTCTGATACTTCGCACCGCAGCACTGCCTATTTCTGGCAGTGCTGCGGCACACAACTTCAAGTCATGGAATCTTCACAGGTTCCCGATCGGAGCATCAGACCAAGTTAATCCATATGTTAACTCGCCTACCTAGCGTGCTTCTCGCAGTGATACTTTCGGGCCTGTCAGGCTTGGTTTGGTCAGCTCCCAGCCGCATCATCTCCCTCGACCTGTGCATGGACTGGATTCTGGCCCACCATGCCGATCCAGCGCAGGTGGTGGCGCTGTCCCCCATGCACAAGCGTTATCCGATCCAGTGGATCAAGGACGGCTGGCCAACCCACGACGGCACTCTGGAACAGGTGGTTGAGCTGCAACCTGATCTGGTACTGGCAGGCGAGTACAGCGCCCTGCTGTTGCGCGAACGCCTGCGCAGCCTGGGTTACCGGGTCGAGGTACTGCCATTGCCGTCGACCTTTGCCGAGGTAGAAAATTATGAACGCACCCTGCTGGCATTGATCGGCGGCGACGCTGAACAGGCATCGCCCTCACCCGCTCCCTCCTCGCCGGCAGCCGATGCCAAGCGGCTGTTACTGCTGGACGCCAACGCCATTGGCACGGGTCCCGGCACCTTTGAACACCAGATCCTCGAGCAGGCCGGTTGGAACAACTACCTGCAACATGAGGGCCTGGTACGGCTGGATCTGGAACAGATCGCCAGCAACCCACCGGATGCCATACTCTTTGCCGCACCGGAACATCAGGCGCTGGCCAACCGCTTTGCCGAGCACCCGGTACTGCGCCGCAGCGTGCCCGCCGACGGCTGGCTGAGCAC